>DAOUGX010000545.1:0-7168 GCA_034428855.1 Anaerolineaceae bacterium
TATGTTGTGGATTGTAGTGATGAAGAAATCCTGGCTGTGGTAAATGAAGCTCCATTCAGTGCATCAAGACGCTTTGGAGAACGCTTTATTGATATCTTTGAAGAAGGACATCGAGATTTTTATGTAGTCGATAAGGACATTCATACAGTTGCAAAATATGAATTTATGAACTACCACACTGGAAATATGTTCAGTGGTGGCACACTTCGTGAGGATTTGATTAAAGAATCCTTCTTCAGAAAGTAAATGATTCTGGTTGGAAAATGAAAATTGACAGAAATTTAATCATCAAAAATGCCAAATTATTGGATACAGTACGTCGTAGCCGGTCTTCGAATAATGTTTCGATTGTAGTACAGGATGGACTCATTACGTCGATCAATGAGGATCAAACGATTTCCAATTCATTCTCCATAGACAATGTTTGGGACGCAGGTGGAAAAGTATTAATCCCTGGTTTTGTGAATACACATTGCCATCTCTTCCAAACATTTATGCGTGGTTTGGGAAAAGATCTTACTTTTATTAAGTGGATGAACAATTCAGTCCGTTTAATGATGCCTCATCTGGATGAAGAAGCAATTTACCTGGCAGCCATGGTTGGCTGTATGGAAGCGATTAAATCCGGCAATACAACACTTGTTGATTTTATGTATGCACATGTCAAACCACATTTTGCAGATCAAGTCCTACAAGCATTTGATGATTGTGGTATTCGTGGTGTTTTAGCCCGGGGAATGACAGATGTGGATCGTTTGCCAGGTAGTCCGGTTAAACCTGCATCATTCGCTACAGCGGAAGATAGTTTGGCGGAAGTCGATCGTTCAAAAGAAATGTACAAAAACCATTCACGTATCAGTTTTGCTCTGGCACCCAGTGTAATATGGGGTATGACGGCGGATGGGTTGAAGGAAATTGCTTCGTACGCGAAAAAGAATAATATCCTGGTTACTATGCATATTCTAGAAACAGTAGATGATGATCAATTTAGCTTTGAGAAGTATGGAAAATCCACCATGAGAGTTTTAGAAGAAGTTGGCATTCTTGATACCGACTTTTTAGGTGTGCATACAATTCGGGTCTCCGAAGATGATCTGAATTTATTTCAAAAGTATAAAACCAGAATATCCTACAATCCCCTGGCAAATATGATCTTAGGGTCAGGAGTTGCTCCGATTGTTGAATTCAGCAAAAAAGGTATTCCTGTAAGTTTGGGAACGGATGGAGCAGCCAGTAACGACAGCCAGAATTTGATTGAGGTTATGAAAGCAGGTGCATTACTGCAGAAAGTTCAAAATCATGATTCTGCTGCTTTATCTGCCTGGGAAATATTTTCCATGGCGACCGAACAAGGAGCAGCCTGTATTAACATGCAGGATCAAATTGGAACCATTGAAGTAGGAAAAAAAGCAGATATTATCGCGTTAGATCTGAATAAACCCAATACAACCCCATGTTATGATCCGATTGCCAGTCTGGTTTATTCTGGAAATAGTGAAAATGTTGCCATGGTTATGGTGGATGGAAACATTATCTACGATCAAGGGAGCTTTACCAGGGTGGATGAAGCTGATATTTTACACCGAGCACAACAAAAAGCTGAAAAAATTTATCAACATTCTTTACAAAGTTAGCTAGAAAAACGAGATGTCTGTATCAGTCAGACATCTCGTTTGATTCATTTTTGGTTGATTTTACCCGATAGACAGTATCAGCTTCAGACATGGTGCGATCTGGGGCAAAAGGGCTGATATCTATCAGATCACAATGTCCGTGATGGATTAGCTGTGTGACAATCTCGCCAGCAATCGGTGAATTGACTATTGCAGACCGAAAAGAAGCTGCCAGAATCAGTCCTTTTAATTCTTTAACAAATCCCAACAATGGCATACCATCATCCGTATACGTTGTTGGAGCAGTCCATGTTCGAATAATCTTTGCTTTTTTTAAGATAGGGAAGAAGTGAGTAGCGATTGAGGACATCGCTTGTGGTGCAACATGACTGATTTTACCGTCAAGAACTTCACCAGGTCTATCTGCCTGGGCGATCAGGAAATTTCCTTCCGAGGTTTTTGATAATGCCATCACTGTCAATTCAGCATCCTCAGGACCATTGATTTCAGTTTCAATATGGTCAGCAGAAGTGACGATTGAATTAATATGTAGGTCATCGAATCGTTCAGTTACCATGGCGGAAGCACGAAAAGTATGTATGTTCCAATGGTGATTTAGCAAAAGACCTAATTTTCGGGTCCATGCAGCGGTTGCCAATACGACCATCCCGGCATGAAAAGACCCTTTGTTTGTATTTACACCGATGAGTTTGTCACCTTCAACGATAAAATCTTTAACTTCTGTATAGGAAAATAATTCCAATCCTTGTTGAATAGCTTTTCTTAAAAATGCCCACATCAAAAGAAATGGATTTGCCTGACCCTGAAAGGAAGCATATGTAGCTCCAAACAATCCATCCGGATTAACAGCCGGTTCGATTTCCACCACTCTTTCGGGTGGTATATACTCGTATGGAATCCCTGCATTAGGTAAGATACTGGCACGCTCTTTTGAATTCATCCATTGGGACTCTGAGCTAAGCAATCGGAGCGAAGCAATTCTTTTAAACCCAATCGACATTCCTAATTCTTCTTCCAATGTATCAAATCGTTGATAACCTTTCAAAACCAACGGGATGCTGTGTTTTATTTCAACATCATTCGACTGAACCATTCCAAAATTTGCACCAGAAGCACCAGATCCAACATGTTTTAACTCAAGTAATGCCACTTTATATCCAGCACTGGTCAGGTGGTAAGCAATCGAACAACCTACTACTCCTGCACCAACGATTATCACATCAAAGGTTTGGATATTTTTCATCGTGTTTCCTCAAGGCTTTCCTCATTGATAATTTCGATCGGAATGGGATGAACTGGTGGTCGAATATGCAGATAATGACCATCTTCAGGGTTGCTTTTATTTTCTTTGGCCATTAATTGAGACAGTATTGATCCACATGTGCGACCCTGACAATTTCCCATTCCACTTCGCGTGATATTTTTAATATCGGTGACACTCTGTGCTCCCATAGATATGGCTGTCTGGATTTCAGACCATGATATTTGTTCACATCGGCAAATGATAGTATCAGGCTGGACAAGAGAATAAAGCCCGGAGGGAATGGAAAAAACCTCACCCAGCATCTTTGCAAACCTTCTTTCTTTTCCGAGTTGTTGTTTGGTTTTGAATAATATCGAATTCATTTCGGATAAACTCTTGCGGTTTAATTGCCTGGCAATATCAATGGCTGCTATTTTACCTTCCAACATTGCTTGCCTGGCACCGCCAATTCCTGCGCAATCTCCGATCGCATAAATCCCTTTTTCACTGGTCTGAAACCATTCGTTTCTCTCGGGAAGGAAAACACCTTCCGCGGATGAATAAACCATTTTTGCATCCAATAATCTGAAAAAATCAGTATTTGGCGTCAAACCATAGCCCACCACCACACAATCAACAACTAACTTTTTGAAGGTTGAGGAAATGGGGTTTCCCTGCGGGTCTACTTTTGCTATTGTGACTGACTCAACCTTTTGGTCCCCTTCCACTTTGATCACACTCCACCCTGTTCGATAAGACGTTTTTCCTTTGATCAAATTTCGAGCATACTGAAATCCCTCTTGCAACCTTCTCCACTGTCCCCATAATGCTCCAACATGTGGGATTCCTTTCATTAACAATTGTTGATTACAATCCAATACAGCCAATACGTGCGCCCCTGCCTCTACAAGGTTTGATGCTGCTGCTAATTGCAAAGGGCCTGTTCCAGAAATAACAACCCGTTTACCTGGAAGAACTCCCTGATGTTTGACCATCACCTGTGCAGCTCCTGCTGTGATCACACCTGGTAAATCCCAACCTGGAAATGGAATTGAGCGATCATATGCACCAGTTGCAATAATTATTTTTTCTGCTTCCATTCTGCTTGGGCAATTTTGTCCATGCAAAGTAATTTGCCATAAATTCGTTTTAGGATTTGAGAATATTCCCCAAACAAGCGCATTAGTAAGAATTTTTACATTTGCTTCAGTTAATTTTTTAAATAAATCGTTGGCTTGTTGATGGTGATAATCGGATTCTTTTATTGAAAATTCGACAGGGGTCTGTTTGTAGTATTGACCACCTACACTTGATTGGTTATCGATCAGGGTAACGTCAATTCCCAGTTCGGCTGCAGATATGGCTGCCTGAATACCACCAGGACCAGCGCCGATGATGATTAATTCAGTCTTTTCCATTATGAACGCTCCTCTATGCTGGTGATGATGTTCATTCCATCGGATACTGGGGTTTGGCAAGCGCGTATATTAGGCACTCCATTAATACACACAAGACATTCGTAACAGATGCCCATACCACAGTAAATCCCTGCTGGTTTTCCAGTTTTATGTTTATGATGAAATGTGCGAATACCTTCTGCATGTAAAACAGATGAAACCATTTCACCTTCAAATGCAATGGTTGGTTTTTCATTGATCAGTACATTGACTTGTTTCCCTCGTTTTATTATTGGTCTATTTGATCCTAATTTTTCAATACGCATATTTCCTGCCTTAACAGAATTAGTTTGTTTTCTTTTTGTCCAGTGAGGATCGGTAATTTTTCAGGAATCTTCGACAGTCTGGGTCTCGTTCGGTTAACATATCCATGGCACGTACGGAAGAAATTAATCCAGGTATACCTGGATTGATAAAAGCTGCGTCTAATCCCCAGGACAGTGCTCCTAATAAATAAGCCAAATGGATTGATTCACGATCGGGCATATTACTGCCGGCGTTGCCAATGCCCAACTGCGAAGTAATACCCATTTCATTTAATAATGCAATGGTTCTTAAAGTCGTTTTGAACGAGTCTTTTTGTAACAACGCTACTGGCATACATATAGCATCAATCACAATATCTTCTTTGGGGATTTCATACGAAAGGCAGGTATCGATAATTTTACTCGCAGCTGCGATTCTTTCCTCGGGGGTCATTGGAACACCCGAACATGTATACCCGGTTGGCATTCCAGCTACTACTGCATGGTATTTCTTTGCGATTGGTAATAAAGTTGACATCATTTCCATTTCAGCAGTGACGGTCCAAATAATGGATTTATAAGGAGATAATTCTGCTAATGCTGCTTCGATTGCTTCAGCATTTCGGGTATCTAATCCGACTGGTAAACCAGTTTCAGCATGGATCGCTTTGGCTAATTTTGGCAATAAATCTACTTCATCAATCTCTGGATGGGTGATCAGAACAGCAGTCATATCTGCACCCTGAGATTTTCCCCACCTGGCCAATTCGAGGAAGTAACTAAAATCCCCTTTACTCAGTGGTTCAATAATTGATTGTGGTTTATTGATCACATGTAACTGATCATTGATCAACATGGCAGGGTATCCCTTACCAAATGTTAGTGGTCCATTGGAGGATGTAAGTGTTGTCATTTTTCGCTTCTTTTTTCGCGGAATAACTGGTCTCACTCCGCTCTATTTATTTTAGAAATCACTCTTTGTAACAATTGAATAAACGTCAGATAACATTTCAAGGTTTTTTTGTAAATTACCAGTCGTAATATTTAAAACAAAAATATCCAGGTCGTGTTCTACTCTCATTTGTTGTAACATTTGGGAACATTCTGATGGTGTTCCGGCAACTTTGTACCTTTTAATCATATCTGGTGTAATCAATTTCTTAACTGCGTCTATTCCTCCGGATTCTAGTGCCAGTTTCATTTCCTTAATTTCCAGATCATTGAGGAAACCGGAAAGCTGCCTTTCTGGCGTATCTTTGAGGACATAAGGGAATAGTCGGGTTGCATCTTCCATCAATTGGTCGGTGTACGCGATTCGATCCATATAGATTCTTTGAGGTTTATTATCATATTGATCAATTAAATCAATCGCAGGGCCTATATCTGACTTGACAGTTAAAAGAATACCATCGGCAACACGTCCCGCCAATTGAAGCATCTGTTTTCCTCTGGCTGCAATCCAGATTGGAATTTTCTGTGGAGGAATATCCATATTAGCATTTTTAAGTGAGAAAACTTCACCCTCATATGTGATTGATGAACCTGACCATAATTGCTTGCATATTTCAATACTTTCCTTGGTGACAAGCAATGGTTTCTCACGTGGGATCATAAAGGTGTCCATCACTATTGATCCACCTGCTACCAAAACAAGGAAGGCTCTCCCATTACTTACTTCATTTAATGTGGCAGTCGCTATTGCAGTGACTGCTGGATGACGGGTGTAGCCATTCGTTACCGGAGCCAGAAAAATCCGGTTTGTTTCACGGGCTGCTAATCCTAATGTAACCCAAACATCAGGTGTCATCCCTTCATCCGCAAGAAGACAATAATCATAACCCAAGGATTCAGCTGCCTGAATAATCTCAATAATCTCGGATACAGGCATTACCGGAATAATATTGATACCCAATTTCATAATTTTTATGCTTTCTATAGTGTAATTTTTTAATGATGATCAGTGATGAACGGGAAAAATTATTGATAAAAGTATTAAAGCACAGTGAATTAGATAAGTCAAACTGAAAAAGGATTAAGAAATGCTGTAATTAATCTTAAGTATTACTTTACACATAAAATCTCATCGGTGAATATGGTTTTAAAAATTCATAAGTCTTATTGTCTTCAGAATGCAAAATATGGTCACTAATTTTTTTAGATAATATCGGAATAGTAGGAATGGCTAAATGGAAAGCGGCTGCTACATATAGATTCTCAAAATGTGGCAGCCATCCCATTACCGGCTGATAATCTTTGGAAAATGGGCTGGGTGCAGACCAGGTTCGCATGATCCGTATATTTCTTAATTGCGGGAAGAACTCAACCATTTTTCGATTTAAGGCAGGCATTCCCCATGCACTGCTTTCTCGTCTTATCTGATGAGCAGGTTGTATAGCATTTGATATTAATAAACACCCATTGGGATGTTGTCCTAATCCCAGGGTGACACTTTTATTCCCACCATGCACCGAATCGTAAAAACCACTGGTACCAATATGGTGATTGAGAACCTTTGGAAGAGGTTCACTCACCATTGCTTCAGCCTTGGTATAAGCAATGGGGATGGTTACCCCAATTTTTTTCATCAAA
>DAOUGX010000546.1:0-1564 GCA_034428855.1 Anaerolineaceae bacterium
TATCCTTCAGCAAATAACCCCGCGCACCAGCCTGGAGTCCTTTTAACATTAATTCATCTTCATTGAAGGTCGTTAAAATTACGACGGCAATTTCCGGCATTTGGTCTCGTAACTGTTCGATAGCCGTTAACCCATCCATTCCAGGCATCCGTAAATCCATCAGTACTACATCCGGACGGTGAATTGCACATAAATGCACCGCTTCCGCCCCATCCGATGCTTCGGCAATAATTTCAAAATCAACCTCGGTCTCCAGGATCAAACGCAATCCCTGACGAATGATCAAATGATCATCTGCAATGAGTAATCGGATCATACAGGAATCCTCATTTCCAACCGGGCACCTCCCCCCGGCCTGCTCATAATCTTCAGCTTTCCACCCGTTTGACGCATACGTTCATGCATGCCCAACAATCCATAATGACCGGAGGGAATCGTTTGTGGGTCAAACCCTTTTCCATCATCTTCCACCAGGACAATTAATTCATCTATTTCTTCGCTTACTCGCACGAACACATGCTTTGCCTGCGCGTGTTTACCAATATTGGTAAGCGCTTCGGACACATTCCGAATGATCGTTTCCCGAATTTTTTCTGAAATTTCTGAATTTTCATTTACTTCAATTTCACAAGGGATATCGGTTGCGTGTTGAAAGTGAGTCATTTCCATCCGCAAAGCGGTTTCCAGATTGTTCGTTTGGTTACTTCTGAGATCATCTATGGCATTCCGTGCATCTGCCAGGGTATTGCGAGCTTGTTCCATGGCAGAAGAGACGATTGACCTGGCTCTTTCTATTCGGTTATTCGCCAGATGTGCATCTGTTGCTTCCAGTTGTAGAATGATCCCGGTCAAACCCTGTGAGAGGGTGTCATGAAGTTCACGTGCCATGCGCTGGCGTTCGTTTGCAATCGTCAAATCTTCTACCTGGGCAGCGTATTGGCTCAACTGCTGATTAACCTTTTCCAGTTCAGCAGCTAAAGCCTGTGCCTGCTCTCGCGCGTCGGTTTGCCGGCGGTATAAAATCACATAAATCACCACAAAAATAATCACAGGAATAACACCAATCAGCATCCAGCTGGTCGATCCTGCATTCATGACATTTCGTAAATTGAAATATGTCAGAGCCAGGTAGTATAATGCAGCAATCAGCGCTGCCCTGGATAACCCGAGCATTCCAATTACTTCGCCAAACAAGGCCATAAAAACACCGATGATGATGCCTTCATTTGCAGCCATCCAGCAGATTGCAAATCCTATTACACCTTGCAGGATGATGTAAGCAACTGTCCATTTCGGTTTCTCCATTGCTTTCTCATTCTTCCAATGGAAGACAATATGGATTGCCATCAGCAGGGTAAAAACAATCAGCTGCCAGGATTGTCTTAATTCAGGCCTTTGACTTAACGCAACCGCATACATGATTACCATGACCATTGTCAGGAACCACATAAATAGTCTCGGATCTTTTTCAACGTTCTGGGAGGTAAATGGGTTTTTTGAGTCTTTGAGCATGTCTGAATTGTATAGGATTTTGAAAAACATTACTATTGGCCAGCAGGACATT
>DAOUGX010000547.1:0-1638 GCA_034428855.1 Anaerolineaceae bacterium
CTGATGAGCGGGTAGTTTACGTATTTGTCAGCTACCAACGCGGTGATATCCTTCCGCACCGGGTTCACAAAGAGTAAGGGGATATCCATCCGGCTCATGTGGTTGGTCGCCACAATCACGCCACCCTCCCTGGGAATATTCTCAACACCTTCAAAGCGGGTCACAGTGATGTGATCAAAGAGATAATACATAATCCGTTGTAAGGTGTCTCGTTCCAAAGCGATCTCCCGGTGTTTACTTTTATAATTCTATCGCGAATTAGAGATTTTTCAATCAGGTAGACACTTTCAATCAAATTTCTAATAATTTCCTGAGGCAAATCATGGATTAATATTTCTGGAGGATCGAGCGCAGGTGAGAAATTTGATCCAGGATTTTTTCATGCGACTGGTTATATTCGAGCGTTACAGCCCAGGGATGGCAATTGGAAAGTATTTGTTCAAGCAGGGCATAATCTTCAGTTTCCAGTGCGAGATGAGCATCCACCAGACGACCTTCGCGCCAGCCAGGTCGATTCAGGTGAATCTGACGAACTTTTTCCAATGGCAGTTGTGATATGTAATCCCACACGGAGACTCCAAATGCATGGGCTGTTACCTGGGCATGTGCCAGGTCGAGGAGCAGCCCGGTATCAGTCTCCTTCAACACGGTTTGAATAAATCCTGGTTCACATACATATTCATATGCCTGGGTCGGGTTGTAATCCAGGTTTTCGATCAGGATTGCTACGGGTAATAAAGCTTTTAACTGCCTGAGACGATCAATACAAAGCCCGAGCACCAGGTTCCGCGGTTGTAATGGGGAAATGCCCTGCATGGCTTCATCATAAAAATCGACTTCCTCCACCGAGAAGCCAAGATGCAGGCTATACCAGGGGGATCTGGACTGCTCCAGGCGTTGCGAGGTTAATAAACCAGCATTTTTATGATCCAGGCCAGCTTCGTGGGTCAACGACCATTGATACAGGGCATTATGTAACAGCATGGGCATATCCGGGAAGGCATTACGGGCATCCTCAAGATACGGTCCATGAACTTCCAGAAAATCCAGCTGTAATTGACCGGAATTCAACAGGTCACGTACCGCTGAACAATCGGTCATGCCCAATGGAATCATGGGTTCAATAAACCTTTAGCATACAAGAGTTCAGCGTTCAAAACGGACCCCCCAGCCGCTCCACGGACGGTGTTATGTACCACGCTGACCATGCGTAAATCGAACAGATTGCAGGGTCGGATTCGACCAACGCTGATCGACATCCCATTGCCAGCATCGCGGTCACGGCGAGGTTGTGGACGGTCGATATCTTTGCGGACCAGGATAGGTCTTTCGGGTGCGGTTGGCATTTGTCGTACTTCTTGTGGACCACGGAAGTTTTCCAGTACCTGAATGGCATCTTCGACTGTGGGTTTGTGGTGAAATTTTACCGACAGCGCCACGGTGTGACCATCCAAAACTGCCACACGGTTGGCATGTGCGCTGATCTGAATTTGCGCATTCACCCGGTGGCCATCTTTCATCTTGCCAAGTAACAGATTTGTTTCGGTCTGAATTTTTTCTTCTTCCCCATTAATAAATGGAATCACATTATCCTGAATATCCAGTGATGCCAACCCGGGATAACCAGCTCCCGAAATG
>DAOUGX010000548.1:0-5184 GCA_034428855.1 Anaerolineaceae bacterium
ACCTTAATTCGATTGATTAACAAAGGCACAAAAAAAGCCAGCGCCAATACAACCAACAATGAAGAAAATTCATTTGTATGTGGCATGGTGTAGATTATAACAAAGAAAGGAACCTGGTTTTAATAACCCTTAAATAACTTTGTACAAAGAGATTTCAAGCTAACTTGAAATGGAGAGGTTTTAATGCAAAAATTCACCCAATATGAAATATATTTACGATTCACTTTGTAAACTGAATTCAGCGAACCTAATAATCAAATTACTTCCTTTTGAAATTTCACTTTTCAATTGAATTGAGCCATCCATTCTTTCTACCAGTGCTTTAGCAATTGATAAACCCAAACCAAAGCCAGGCAGAATGGACGGGTCATCATCTCCCCGATAAAATCGATCAAATACATGATGTAATTTTTCGGGTGGAATTCCCTCGCCGTCGTCCATTATTTGAATCTCAACAAAAGGATCAGATCTTTTTGCCACCACATGAATAACATCTTTGGCATGTTTGAAAGCGTTATCCAGGCCTATTAAAAGGATCTGCTTAATAGCATCTCGATCTCCCAGAATAAGCAGATTTGGTGAAACATCCAGATTTAGATTAATTCTTGATTCTACTTGTTTTTCCTGGCGACAGGCTTCCAGCAAAAGTTCTGATAATTGAACAGGCTCATTTGACAAGTTTCGTCCAGCATCTGCTCTGGCCATCAGTAGCAATTCATTCACCAGTCGGATCAGTCGGTCACTCTCATCCACCATATCATTGACTATATCAGCCTGTACATCAGGTGTGGCAGGTGGGTCCTTTCGTAATAATCCCAGATTACCTCGTAATGTTGTAAGAGGAGTACGTAGTTCATGGGAAACATCGGCCACAAAATTTCGTTGCATCTCCAAAGCATGTTCCACTTTTTGAAATGCGTCCTGCAAGCGGGTGAGCATGGCATTAAAGGTGTTAGCTAACTGTCCGACCTCATCGTTGGGACCTTTGTGATGCACCCGTTTTGAAAAATCTCTTTTCTCCCCGATTTCTTTTGCAGTTTGGGTTATTCTTTGAATCGGTTGTAATGTCAGACCGGATAAAAACCATCCGATAGCAAACGCAACCAAAACAGTTGCCATTCCTGCCAACAAAAGTGTGGTGGCCAGCGATTGTAATGTGCGGTCACGCTCTGTCAGTGGACGAGCAACCTGAATAATATTCGCAGCTTCATTATTGATAAGAACAGTGCGGCTATAAATAAGCATGCGTTCATCAGAAACAGTCGCAATTTCCCACCACTCATCTTGAGATTGTAATGCAGATAATCCTTCGTCGCTCAATGGTAATTGATCGCTTTCTCTGCCAAAGGGACTGGCGATCAATCCGCCATTCATATCCAGAACCCGTACCAATTCACGCTCAGAAAAATATTGAAATTCCTGTTCGGAAGAAAATTTATCAAATGGCAGCGGAGGAATCATGCCTTCATCAGGTGGTGGCAAAGGGCGAGTGCCGGTTTTTTGGGTTGCATCAGCGAATCGGTTTGCAGAAAAAATCAGGTCTTTTTTTAATGAATTTATTGTATCCTGTGCCTGAACTGTATATAAAGCAACACCAAAAATCGTGAGCGTTAATGCCAGAATGAGTGTATATAACAGAGTAAATCGAGTTCTGATGGACATCATTCCTCACGTAGAACGTAACCAATGCCGCGAACTGTTTGGATCAGACGGGATAATCCTTCAATTTCCAGTTTTTTACGAAGATAACCAATGTAGATTTCTAAAACATTATCATCTCCACCAAAGTCATATCCCCAAACTTCATTTAAAATTTGATTTCTTTCCAGTACCTGACGGGGATGGCGCATTAAAATTTGAAGCAGGTTGAATTCAGTCACTGTCAAGCTAATGGATCTTTCACCCCGATGGACTTCTCTTGTGATCGGGTCAAGTGAAATATCTGCGTAGATTAATTTTTTCTGATCGGATTTATTTTCGACACGCCGGAGAATGGCGTGAACTCTGGCTACCAATTCGGCAGGCGCAAATGGTTTGACCAGGTAATCATCCGCACCACTTTCCAATCCTTCAACGCGGTTTTCAATGGCATCGCGAGCTGTGAGCATTAAAATTAACGTAGGATCATCCTGGTCACGTAACCGTTGTACGAATGTCAATCCATCCATTTGAGGCATCATCCAGTCCAGAATAATCAGGTCGGGTTGATGGGTTTTCACCATTGGAAGTGCTTCCAGACCATTGGATGCGGTAAAAACCGTCAGGTTCTCATAAACCAATGTGCGTTGCAACATTTTGAGCAATTTTTGGTCGTCGTCAACAATTAAAACTTTTGCCACTTTCATCTCTCTTATTCTAATCCGATATTTATCAGCATACAGAACGAAGCTTTGAAAATGCTGTGAAGAATCTCAGAAATTATTCATTTCTCAGTAGATTCACAGTTTTCTCTTGGTTTCCTCACAGTTTCATTTTATAGAATTCAATAGGTAAAAGGTAAGAAAATATTTCATCAGAAGGATTGTGTATGACTAATCTTAGCCAGACAATACGGCAATTTAATCGATTTGAGTTAAAGTACTTGATCCATATGAAACAGGCAGAAGCAATTCGAAACACACTGCAGGATTATCTTCTTCCAGATGGGAATGGATCTGAAAACGGAAAATATTTGATCACCAGTATGTATTACGACTCTCCGGATTATCGCTGTTATTGGGAAAAAATGGATGGAGTCCGCTATCGTCGAAAATTACGAATACGTACTTATGATTCAACGAAAATGGTTCTGTACGACACCCCCGTTTTTGTGGAGGTCAAACAACGCTATGATCGGGTTACTCAAAAGAGGCGACTGCTACTTCCATACCGGGATGCCATCGCTTTATGTACTGATCGTCAACCTCCTGAACAAATAAAAGAAGAGGACAAACAGATTATTCAGGAGATCCAGGCTTTTACCTGGCAATACAATTTAAGACCCGTAAGCATGATTAATTATCAACGGCAAGCTTTTATTGGCAGTGATTATGATATTGGATTACGAGTCACTTTTGATACCAACATCATTTCTCAAATGGTTCCACTGGAAATCAATGATTTATCACAATCAACTCTATTGTTCAATCCAGATCAGGTAATCATGGAAATTAAGGTCAACGAACGCATACCGTACTGGATCACCGAGTTGGTTGCCAGTTATAACTTGAGAATGGTGAGAATCAGTAAATATTGTCAGAGTATCGATCAAACCAATGTGTTTCCGTCATTTTCAGTGAATTATCTGAATTCAATAACATCATAAAAATAAAAATAATAGGAGAAATAATGGATATTTTTAATTTTCAAGATTTAACAGGAGAATTTTCAGTTCTCGATGTCGTTATCGTAATGGTATTAAGCTTTGTGTTAAGTGCTTTTATTGGGTGGATATATAAAAAAACACATCGTGGCACGTCTTACACGCAGAGTTTTGTGTTCACACTGGTGATCAATGGCATGGTGGTCGCGATGGTCATGATGATTGTTGGTTCCAATATTGCCCGTGCTTTTTCATTAATTGGTGCATTATCCATAATCCGTTTTCGTAATGCTGTCAAAGAAACACGCGATGTTGGTTTTATTTTCTTTTCCATGGCGATTGGCATGGCTGTTGGAACAAAATTCTACTTGTTAGCAGTAGTTGGTGCTATTGTAATCAGTCTGATGATCATGCTTATGACCCGATTTAATTGGTTTGCCCGTGAGATGGCCAGTCAGATTTTGCGGGTTCAAATTCCTAATGGGATACCTTTTGATAAGCTATTCGATCCTGCGTTTTTGAAATACACCTCTTCTTCTGAATTAATCAGTGTAGACACTGTTCATAATGGTATGCTGACTGAATTAACCTACAGCATCGGTATGAAAAAATCCAGCCAAATTTCAGAATTTATCACTGAAGTTAAAAATCTAAATGGCAATAACAAAGTTACTTTGATTGCTGGATACAATAACACAGATCTCTAACAGAAAGAGTGAAAAATGAGTCTTTCATTCAAACGACATTACCCGGTTTTCTTGTTGGTGATCATCGTGATCAGTCTGCTTATCGCCGTGTTGGGAAAACAAAGGGTGGTTGCATATACAACTGAAGCAGATAGTCCGGTTCAAACCTCCAACGATTCAAATATGAATTTTACTAATTCTATTAACATGTTTGATGATTCAATCGTTCATAGTATCCAGGTGATAATGTCAGACGACGACTATGATCTGATGATTTCTACCTATCAAGAAACCGGGGAAAAAGAATATTTTCATGCAGATGTAGTCATAGATGGAGTGCGTATCAATAATGTGGGTGTTCGGTTAAAAGGAAATGCGTCATTAAGATCTGTTTTGGGCGGTGGTATGAACCAGGGGGGTATGAAACCTGGGAACTTATTTGGGCAGCGACCAGATTTGGGAGAAATGCCACAATTACCAGAAGGTGTAGAAAAACCTGATTTTGGAGGACTTCCACAACCTCCACAGGGGTTTCAAGTACCAGCCGGAGAACTGGAGAATCCAGATAACGATCAAATTCTACCTGGTAACAACAATCAGGCAGATGAATTCGCAGGAAATCCTCCTAATCCTGGAAATGCTGGAGGTGAAATAATGAATGAATTGAATCCAGAAAATGGAGAAGTGAAACTTCCTTTTATGATTAAGTTTGATGAATTCGAAATCAGTCAAACTTACCAGGGATTTACAGCTTTGGCATTGCGAACCTATGGAACATCCTATGATGAAGCTATGCTGCAAGAACCGATCACCAACCGGGTTGCAAATCTGGTAGGGTTGCCAGCCACGCAAACTGCTTATACAGGTTTTAGTATTAATAATGAAGATGAAAAACTGTATGTTGTCTCAGAGTTGGTCAATCAGGTATTCCTGGATGAGAATTTTGTGAATAATGATGGAGTTCTTTACAAAGCTGAATTAGGTTCAACTTTGAATTATAAAGGGGAGGATCCCAGTAGTTATGCTGACAGCTTCACCCAGCAAACTCGAAAAAATGATGCTGACCTGCTACCCTTAATCTCTTTTATGCGTTTTCTGGAAGAATCGGATGACCAGACTTTTGAACAAGAATTACCAGCATGGTTGGATGTGGATTCTTTTGCCTTATATCTGGCTGTCAATGCCATGTTGGTGAAT
>DAOUGX010000549.1:0-10208 GCA_034428855.1 Anaerolineaceae bacterium
AAAATTTTTTGGTAAATGTTGATTTATTAATTCAGTTTTACCTACCAGAATGATATTTAACCCTAACTCCTGAACTGCCATCATGGCCCCATCAATTTCCGGTTTTGGATAATTGTCACTGCCCATCGCGTCCAATATGATTGTCATAAATTTCATCTCCTGATTAGTCTTGAGTATATCTAAAAATTAATTTTATTTATTAAATAATGAATTGGTAATGAAGTTAATAATAAAAATGATCTGTTAATCCTCAATACGGGTTTGATTTTCTGTTAATGATCCTTGAGTATGTTTTCTTGACAGGTATGTAATAGAGATTATAATAACGGAGCATTTGCGCTGGTGCTGGAATTGGCAGACAGGCATGGTTGAGGGCCATGTGCCGAAAGGCGTGAGGGTTCAAGTCCCTCCCAGCGCACAAAAAGACCTGAATTAGGTCTTTTTTTATGTACTACGTTGGGTGACAAAACAAGCTAACTCTTCTAAAGCATCTCTTTCAATACAAGCAGGTAGGTGGTGTAAAGCTCGCAGGCAAAATTCAATGTGAGCATTCGCTTTTTCAAAACTTTCCTGAATTGCTGAACTAATGCGAATTTTTTGAATTAATTCTTCCAGGATGGTTAAAGGAGGATTGCAATCGAATTTAAAAAATTCATTTGTTAACTCATCATTTGGTGTTGATTTGAAGTAAAGAATTGCTGGCAATGTAATCAAACCCAAACGTAAGTCTCCTCCAACAGGTTTTCCAAGTTTTTCCTGGTTTGAGGTGAAATCCAGGACATCATCAATGATTTGAAATGCGATTCCTAATTCATATCCAAATTGCCTAAGATATTCTTTTTGGGTTCGATTGGCATTGGATATGATCGCTGCTGCTGTGGTTGAAGTTTCAAATAATGAAGCAGTTTTCGAATAAATTCTGTCGTAATAAAGGTCAATATCGCCGAGACAGTGGCTGGAGAACATCTGAGTGATTTCTCCATTTACGATTGTTCCTAAAGTATTGGCAAATAATTTCATTACCGGTACAGACTCTGTATCTGCTGCTAATTTTGCAGCTTTGGCAAACATGAAATCACCTGTCAATACGGTGGCAGCAGGTGACCATTTTGAATTTAATGTTGGAATACCACGCCTGAGCAAAGACCCATCAATTAAGTCGTCATGAACCAAAGTAGCGGTATGAAGTAATTCTATAGCTGCAGACAATGTGATTAGCCTGGAAATATCACCATTTAATAACTTTCCGACCAATAAAGTAATATTCGGCCGTATTCTTTTTCCACCAGATGAAATCAGATGATCCAAGGCTGCCTGAAGATCATCATTGTAACCTCTTGCTTGCTCTTTCATTAAATTTTCAACGGCGACGATTTCATCTGCTACTAAATTTTGAAAACGGTTTAAGATATTCAATTACTACTCCCAAGCGAATATTTTATTCGCATTTTGTGATGTTTCTTGTGATATCCATTTTAACGGTTTTTCGGTTAAAGTGGCAATTCTTTCTGCGATTAATTTAATATTCGCTGGTTCATTTGGTTTCCCTCGCAATGGGTGGGGAGTTAAAAAAGGGGAGTCTGTTTCTAATAAAATTGATTTAATAGGTAGTTTTTTCACTAATTCATGTTTATCATTAGCATTTTTATATGTAACAGGTCCACCGATTCCAATAAAAAAATTAAAATTTGTAATTTCTCTTGCATGAGCAAGATTTCCCTCAAAAGCATGTAAAACACCAGGATGTTGATTATTTATTTTTTGAAATGAATTCCATTCAATAATTATTCTAATTATTTCTTGAATGGAATTTCTTGAGTGAACAATTACTGGTAAATTTGTCGCCTCTGATAAGGATAATTGTTCACAAAAAACTTTCATTTGCTGAGGGATGGGAACATAATCACGATAAAAATCCAGGCCGATCTCCCCAATTGCCTTAACTTTTGGGTGTTGTGATAATTTAAGCAAAGTTGAATAACTATTATCATCCCATTTAGATGCATCATTTGGATGATATCCAACTGCTGCATAGACGATTTCATGTTTTTCAGCAATTTTTATTGCATTCAGACTTGAAGCGAGATCAATGCCAGGAACCATAATCCGGTTGATGCCACTATTGATTGCTTTGTCGATAATTTCATCTAAATTTTGTTGTTGATGTAATAAGTTTAGGTGACAATGGGTGTCAACAAAATTCATTCTTAAATCCCTGCGATCCTAAGGCCGTCCTGCAAAATTGACTGAACTTTATCTGCATGAGTAGTCTCACAATACACTCGTATGATTGGCTCAGTCCCAGAAAATCGAATGAGTAACCATCCGCCATCCTCCAGAGAAAATTTATATCCATCCGTCGAATTTAAATCAAGAACTTTTAATCCTCCAATTAGGCTTGGATTGGCATTCATGATATTTTGTTCTTTATGTTTTTTATCACCTGAAAAAGGGGTGTCAATTCGATCATAATAATGATTTCCAACTACAGAAAATAACAATTTTAAAAGTTCAGCAGGAGTTTTTTTCAGTTTCACCATCATGTCGAGAAAATATAAACCGGCAAGAATTCCATCGCGTTCAGGTACATTTCCTTTGAATGCGTATCCTCCGGATTCCTCACCACCAATAATTGCGTCAGTTTCCATCATTTTTGGTGCGACATATTTGAAACCTACGCCAGTCTCATAAACTGGGACTTCATAAATTTTCCCCAATTTGTTTAGCATGGATGTAGTTGATAATGTTTTTACAATCGGTCCTCGCTCTTTTTTTACTTCCAGTAAATAATATGCTAAAAGACCGTAAACCTGTAATTGGTTAAGAAATACTCCATTTTCATCTCCAATTCCAACTCGATCACCATCACCATCAGTAATAACAAGTACATCGGCTTTAACTTCCTTTGTCTTAGATAAACCAACATTAATGTTTGGGGGAATTGGTTCTGGTCGGGACATCTCAGGGAATATTGGATTTCGTTGATTGTGAATTTCAATGACTTTCGTTTTTCCACCCTCAAGCAAATCAGTAAACCAATTTGAGTTATTTCCCCACATCGGATCCACAAGAACAGTTAATCCAGCATTCTTAATTGAGTCGATATCAACAAGTTTATGAATGTGTTTCTTATATGCTACAGATGCATCAAAAATTTCAACCATTTGAAGTTCCAAGGCTTTTGAAAATGGAATTCTTTTTACTTCTTCTACTGAGTTTGGAATCAGTTGCTCAATTTGATTCAGATCAACAGGTGGTATTGCACCACCGTTTGGATCTCGCACTTTAAACCCATTATCAGTAGGTGGATTGTGAGATGCAGTTATATTAATAGCACCAATTGCTTCATTTGTAATGACTGCATATGAAATCACTGGTGTTGGGGTTGGTTCCTTTGTGAGGAGAACTTTAAAACCATTTGCAGTTAATACTTCGGTTGTTGCTTTCGCAAAATTTTCAGAATGAAACCTTCTGTCATACCCGATGACAATTTTTTTTCCTGAATATCCTTTCGATTGGAGATATGATGAAAACCCTTGTGCACATCTTCTTACATTGTCAAATGTGTAATCCTCTGCTATTACTCCACGCCAGCCGTCTGTACCAAATTTAATTTTTGTCATTACATTTTCTCCTACCAACCTAGTTATGTGGTTCATATTATAACAACAAGAATCAAGCTGTCTAAATTTTTTAAAAAGAGATATAAGCTTTTGATTTTGATATAGCTATCTGATTAAATAGCTTAATTTTTCCTGATTATAATTAGGTGATATTGAATAAATTTTATTGAGGATCTAATGAATTATTTACCTGGAATTAGTCTTAGTCTCTTATTATCATTACTCATTGGCTTTATATTTCATTTTTGGAAGGGCGGGGGAATATTAAGGTTGTTATTTATTTTGCTATTTTCCATAATTGGTTTTATTTGTGGTCAAATTCTAGGAACCAATTTAAATTCTAATTTTTTAGTTGTGGGATGGGTTTATTTAGGTTTTGGAATTCTAGGTTCATTTATATTTTCATTTCTTGCAATTTGGTTAACAAATATTCGATTAGAAAAGTAGGAAAAATGTAATGTGGAATAATACAGGGAAAATTGCAGGTGCTGGAGAATTAATTCAACTCATTGGACTCAGACATAAGAGTTATATTTTTACGCTTGTTGCAGATAAGGAATTGCACACGCACAGAGGTGTCATCAAACATAATGATTTGATCGGATTGGAATTCGGAAGTAAAGTTCTTAGTCACAATGATGCTCCTTTCTTTTTGCTTCAACCTTCGTTATCAGATATTCTTTTAGATTTACGAAGAATTACTCAAATCCTTTATCCAAAAGATATTGGTTATTTATTGCTTCAAATGGGAATCGGAGAAAGTCAGAAAGTTATTGAAGCAGGGACAGGTTCCGGCGCAATGACAATTGCCCTCGCTTATGCTGTTGGGAGATCTGGTCGAATATATTCATATGATCAGAAAAAAGAATTCCAAAATCTGGCCAAAAAGAATTTAACATTAGTAGGTATGGAAGAGAGAGTCGATTTTAAGATAAGAAACATCGAAGAAGGATTTGATGAAACAAATGCAGATGCGCTGTTCCTGGATGTCCTCAATCCATATGATTATATTTCCCAGGTTAAAAAGGCATTAAAACCTGGTGGATTTTTTGGTTGTTTAGTCCCAACAACCAATCAGGTATCCCGATTATTACACCAATTAAGATTGCATCAATTTGCATTTTTGGAGGTGGTGGAGGTTTTGTTAAGGTTTTATAAACCTGAACCTGAAAGATTACGACCTACTGATCGTATGGTTGCTCACACTGGATTTTTAATTTTTGGTCGACCATTGCTTTCTGAATATGATTTAGACGAAAAGAATAATTTAGAATAAATTTTGTTTGTTAGGATTTGTATGGTTTTTGATTGTGATATTCTTGATATCTGGAAAATTAAGCAAATACTTGAGTCTGAAAGAAATAAGGGCGTAGAATACAATTTTGGCTCTAATTCTTCGATTGTAAAAAAAGCAGCCATTTTGATTCCATTTGTTTGCGTTGAAGGAAAATGGAACTTATTATTTACAAGAAGAGCAGACACACTTAAAAGCCACACTGGACAGGTTTCCTTCCCAGGGGGTGGGATGGAACCAGGTGATAACAATCCAATTGAAACAGCATTGCGAGAAACATTTGAGGAAATTGGTTTACATAGAGAAAATATCCATGTAATCGGTTCAATGCCTAATTTTATAACCATATCAGATTATTTGGTTACTCCTATTGTTTCCTGGATAGATTGGCCGATACCCTTAAATCTCTCAGATGGTGAAGTGAGCCGAGTGTTTACAATACCAATTGATTGGTTACAGAATCCAGAGAATTGGGAAGAAAAACTTTATTCTCATCCGAATGGTTTTTATGGAAGTGTGATTTTTTATAAATTATTCGATGGGGAGTTGTTATGGGGAATATCCGCAAAAATTACTGTGGAATTATTTAGAGTTTTAGAAAATCAAATATAAAAAAACACCAGAGATAGTTTCCCTGGTGTTTTGATAGACAATAAGTTTTTTCTAGAAGTTTTCTTCTTCTTTTTTACCTTTTTCAATTACTTTGGGCTCAGAACCTGAACCTTCAAGATCTTCAATTTCGCTTTCTTCAGTGGCTGGTTTACTTCCTGTAGCTAAAACGATCATATCTTCAGGGTTTGAGAGAAGTTCAACTTTTGCAGGGATTACTAAATCTTTTACAGAAATTGAATCGCCAATATTTTTCAATTTTGAAATATTGACTACAAAACCCTCTGGAAGATCCTGAGGAAAAGCTTCAATTTCAATATGTGTTAATCCAGTGGTTAAAATTGCGTCGAAATCTTTGACTGCAGGTGCATCACCTTCAAAGTGAACTGTGACGGCTGCTCTAATTTTTTCAGATAAGGAAACCGCCTGAAAATCAATGTGTTTTAATGTTCCTAAAATAAAATTTATTTGTTTCTCTCGCACTAATGATGGATATTCTTTTCCTTCGAGAATAATTGTCACCAGACTTGAACTGGTAACTGTTGAAAGAACTTTGGTTGCATCTCGTAAATCAAGTGTAATGGGTTTAGGATCTGTTTTGTGACCATAGATAATCCCTGGCAATTTCCCTTGACGACGCAGTTGATTAACTTGCTTACCGATAATAGTTCGCTTTTCAGCATTTAGTACAATTTTTGACATTTTTACCTTCCTTTGAGCGCCTCTCACCATAATCAGGTTACCTTCGCTCTATAATATTTGCGACGATAAATTTTATCACTGAATAAATTATCGTCAACTGAAAAACAAATTTGATTGAATTATCGATTAAATATTCCAAAAAAATCGCGTAGACATAAGTTTGAAATATTAGATTTCTTAAAATTTTCCAAAATATAAAAAATATATTGTCAATCATATTGCAAACATATTCTTTTTTGAATAGAATGAATTGTCTGTATGGGTTTATGAACCCAATTATTTATAACTTCATTAGGAGGAAGAAATGAAGAAAATTCAATATATTGTTTTTGCGTTAGTTCTTTCAATGGCATTGGTATTGACAGCTTGCCAACCAGCAGCGACACCTGAGCCTGCTCCCATGGAAGAACCAGTCGAACCAGTAGTCGAACCAACAAAAGCTCCAGAACCAACTGAGCCACCGACTCCTGAACCAGAACCAGAAGTTACTATCGGAACTGCTGACAATCCAATAAAAGTATTATTTGTCCCTTCAACAGATGCCAATGTGATTGTAACTGGTGGAGAAGTCATGGCCGAAGCATTAAAAGAAGCAACTGGCTTAGAATTTGAAGTGATTGTGCCTACATCTTATGCAGCTACCGCTGAAGAAATGTGTGCCTCACCTGAGAATTCAATGGGCTTCATTCCTGCTACTCTTTATACGATAGCAAACCAACTTTGTGGCGTCGATGTATCCTTCAAGGCGGTACGAAGAGGATTCGGTGTCTATTGGGCTCAAATTTTAGTTGCACGTGACAGTGACATTCAAACCCTTGAGGACTTAAATGGAAAATCATGGGGTTTCCCGGATGGCGCATCAACTTCAGGATTCACTGTTCCAAGTGCCTGGTTTGCAGAACAAGGCATTGTTCCTGGTGAGCAAGTTGAAACTGGTGGTCACAATCAAGCAGTTGCAGCAGTTTACAATGGTGATGTTGAATTTGCTACTTCATTCTATTCACCTCCTGCAAAACCTGAAGGCGAACCAAAATGGGAAGTAGGCGATGCTCCTGACATCCCTGACGATTTACTTGATGAGTGTGTTGTCAATGACGATGGTCTTGTTTGTGGTGGATGGACAGTTTTGGATGCAAGAGCTAACATCAGAACTGAAGCGCCAGATGTTGTTCAAAAAGTCAAAATTCTGGCATTGACTCCAGAAATTCCGAATGACACTTTGTCGTTCAGCCCCGATTTTCCTGCCGAATTACGTGCTCAAATCGAAGAAGCATTATTGGCTTTTGCGCAGACAGATCGCTGGAAGGAATCAATTGGAAGTGAAGATTTCTATAGCTGGTCTGGACTCGAACCTGCCGCTGATGCAGATTATGACGTAATCAGGTTAATTACCGCTGGAAAAACATTAGACGACTTTAGATAAACATAGAAATAAATTTAACCCCGAATGGATAAAACCATTCGGGGAATTTTTTAAAATTAGGATTTATCATGCTTGAAATTAAAAACCTGGTAAAAGTATATGAAGGAAATGTTCAGGCGTTAAAAGGTGTTAGTTTTGATGTTCCTAAGGGACAATTTTTAGCAGTTATAGGACTCAGTGGTTCAGGAAAATCAACTTTATTAAGATGTATTAACCGATTAATTGAACCGACCTCAGGAAGTGTTGTTTGGCATGGGGAGAACATAACCAGTGCGTCTGATGATGAATTAAGATTAATTCGGCGAAGAATTGGAATGGTTTTTCAACATTTTAATCTTGTTCTACGCTCCAGTGTTCTCACAAATGTGTTAAGTGGAAGATTAGGGTACGTAAATCCACTGATGAGTTTAGTAAACCGATTTCCGAAATCAGATATAGAAAATGCGTTATTTCAGTTAGATCGGGTAGGAATCAAAGACAAGGCAAATTACCGAGCAGACGAATTGAGCGGTGGACAACAACAACGTGTTGGTATCGCAAGGGCAATGATTCAAAATCCGGAAATGATTTTGGCTGATGAACCAGTAGCCAGTCTTGATCCTGTTCTGGCTCACAGTATTATGCAATATTTAGAAAAAATCAATAAAGAAGATGGGGTAACTGTATTATGCAGCTTGCACTTTCTGGATATCGTTCATCGATATGCTGATCGAGTAGTTGCCTTGAATGATGGAGTTTTGGTTTTTGATGGCAAACCCAAAGAAATTGATGATAAGAAGTTTAAAGAAATCTACGGGAAAGAAGCTGAACGTGTCGGCTGAGGAAGGTAATAGTGAAAAAAAATAAAACCGCTCTCCAATCCATTGGTTTGGGATTAGCAATTCTTCTCGGTCTTTTAACATACGCTTATGGGTTTAAGGTAACCAAGGTAAATTTAGCTGAGACAAAATCAGAGAGACGACAAACACAATTATTCAGGATCCTCAGGGCACTGGCAAAACCGGATATTTTTGAATACGACAAAGAAGAAGTTAAAATTCAAATACCGTTTTACGTCCCTTGTCCTGACGGTGGTTTCACTCCTGAGGTGACAGATAAAACAAATGCACATTTTGAACCTGAATCTTATTGTGCAGATCCAGGCACAAAAATGATCTTTCGAGGAACTAATTTTGAGCCAAATGTAAATGGACCAATAAACTTTCTTCCTCCCAGTGGAGTAACACTTAGAATGGGGGCTTTTGAGACTGATGAAAATGGGGATTTTGAAGTCTCAGTAACCATTCCAAAAAGGCCGGAAGAGGTTGTGCAATATATTGAGACTGTAACCAGTAAAAATGTAGGTAGTCCCAGACTAACAACTACTGCAATAGAAACCTGGGATAAGATCATCGAAACAGTATTTTTAGCACTTCTGGCAACCACCATTGGAACGTTACTTTCTGTACCGTTAAGTTTTTTTGCCGCTAGAAATTTAATGAAAGACGTTACCAGTCCAATTATTGTTGTTTCCCTAAACCTAATTGCTATCCCATTTGGTATTGCAATCGGAGGAACTGGTGCTTCCTGGATGAGAAATCTTAGTGATTTATTAGGGGTAAATAATTGGACGATTATTTTATCAATCATTATAGGAAGCGTAATTGCGTTTAGGCTTTTCAAATGGGCTGTTCCACCAGCAGAAATTCAACCTCCATCAGGAAAATTGCGGTTTCTTCGTTCTATGGTTTTAGTGGTAACCGCATTGTTAGGTGTTTTTATTTTGTTTATGGTGAGTAAATTACTAATCATTTTTGGACAATCGAGTAGCCTGGCTTTAGGAAATCTGGGATTTTTGGGTTCTTTTATTGCAGATATTGGCGATATTCTTGGAATGATCATGGTGATAGTGACAGCTTTATTAGGGGCTGGTGTTCTTTCTGGTATAGGCGGAAAGGCTGGCAACTTAATATTAAAGAAATTTTCTCCGTTCGTACACAGGGTGCTTGGTATTATCCTGGGTGGAAGCGCAGGAGCTATTTGGTTTTTAATTATCATGGGTGGTATTAATTGGATATATGAAATTAATCAACCATTAATAACCAGAACAATTCCTGCCATTTTAGGTGCAGCAACGGGTGTCATTCTTGGTTCTATCTACAAACCAAAATCCCCAGTTCCAATCGGAATGGTTGTTTATTTGATTTCAAGAACCATCTTTAATGTGCTTCGTTCAATTGAAGCCCTGGTTATGGCTATTGTGTTTGTGGTGTGGGTTGGAATAGGTCCATTTGCTGGATCACTCGCTTTAGCACTTCATACCATTGCCGCCTTAGCTAAATTATATTCGGAACAAGTGGAATCAATTATGGCTGGTCCTATCGAAGCCGTATCAGCAACCGGAGCAAATAGACTTCAAACAATTGTTTATGCGGTGGTACCACAGATCATTCCACCATATATTTCTTTCACAATGTATAGGTGGGATATCAATGTTAGGATGTCAACGATTATCGGATTTGCAGGTGGCGGTGGAATTGGTTTCTTATTACAGCAAAATATCAATTTATTAAATTAT
>DAOUGX010000550.1:0-1639 GCA_034428855.1 Anaerolineaceae bacterium
TCAGACACTTAATCTGGAACATTTGAAAAAACGCAGGGTAGATTCTCTTTCAGGTGGTGAAACCCAAAAAATTGCCATAGCAGCTGCCTTGGTCATGCAACCAAAAATATTGGTATTGGATGAACCCACCTCGCAATTAGATCCGTTGGCAGCCGAGGAAATCATGCTGCTTTTAAAACGTCTGCAGCAAGAGCTGGGTTTGACCATCATTATGTCGGAACAGCGGTTGGAGCGGGTGTTGAAATATGCGGATATTCTGGTCAAACTCTCCCCGACAGGCAATCTGATTGCCCAGGGAAAACCGGAGGAAGTAATTCTCCAATGCGTTTTGAAACCACCTATTGTTGAATTAGCAGAGATTCAAGGGTGGAAACCTATTCCATTGGATGTGGAGCCGGCACGTAAATTTATCAAAACAGTATCTCCCCCACAATGGGTGAAAGATTCAACCCTGGAGAATCAGACCTCCATTCTGGACGTTCGTCATCTTCATGTCAACCTTGGAAAAAGACAGGTTCTGAAGAATGTAAATTTTTCGCTTTGTGAACAGGAACGTCTGGTTTTGATGGGGCCGAATGGTGCTGGAAAATCCACATTGTTACGGACTTTGCTTGGATTGATCCAACCGGATCAAGGAAATCTCTTTTTTAAAGGAAACGAGGTCAAATTCAGGCAAACTGCTGAATTAAGTCATCATATCGGATACTTACCTCAGGATCCAAACGCTTTACTTTTTTCTGAAACTGTTCGTGAAGAACTGGAAACCACCCTTCGAAACCATCAAATACCCATTAAACCAGATACCATATCCAACTTATTAGGATCATTAAATATTCAAAAGAAAGCATCGGATTACCCTCGTGATTTAAGTACAGGTGAAAAACAACGAGTCGCTCTGGGTGCCGTGGTTGTCACACAACCGGAGTTGATCATTCTGGACGAACCAACGCGTGGTTTGGATCCAATCACCAAAAAAGGATTGTTATCACTTCTTAAGGATTGGAATGCTCAGGGAAAAACGATATTACTGGTAACTCATGATGTTGAGTTTGCTGCAGAATTTGCTACGCGTATCATCATTCTGGAAAATGGAATGATTGTCGATCAGGGCGACCCGCGCAGGGTGATGCGCTCTCACCCACGCTATACACCTCAAATCGCCCAGTTGTATCCAGAGACGGATTGGCTAACCCTTCAGGATGCTGTTGCTGGGTTACAGAGACCGGATTTTTAGATACAATTAAGACATTCATTGAGGAAAGGAAGCTATGATGCTATATCGAAGATTAGGTAAAACGGATTTGAATGTCTCTGTTGTAGGTGTAGGAACCTGGCAACTGGGTGGTGAATGGGGGAAAAAATATGAACAATCAGAAGTTAATCAGATGATTAATCGTGCTGATGAATTGGGGATTAATTTAATCGACACTGCAGAATGTTACGGGGATCATACATCTGAAAGATTGGTTGGCAATGCGGTTAAAGGCCAACGAAAAAACTGGATCATTGCAACCAAATTTGGTCATCAGTTCCATTCCAATTTTGAGCGTACTTCCCATTTTGACGCTGCCAGTGTTCAAAAACAATTAGAAGAATCGCTACGCTCTTTACAAACCGATTATGTCGATTTGTATCAATT
>DAOUGX010000551.1:0-2328 GCA_034428855.1 Anaerolineaceae bacterium
TTGGGTCCTGACATTAACAACCAACCACGATCGTACCCGGATTGCAAAAACTGACGGTGCTCAGCAACAATCATGTTGATGATTTCGATCGGCGCTGTATATTCAATTTCAACAAGAAAATGTTTCATAGGGATCCTTCATAAAAGTAGGGTTATTAACGATTATAGTGATTCGTTAGAAATCGAAACGAAAAAATTAAGTTGTAAATTTATTTGGCAGAATAAAGAATAATTTATACAATTATTGTGAATTAAGGAACAAAACGTTCTGCAAATTCGTCCCTAAAACAACACCAGCCAGTGTTGGCTCAAAACCGTTGCCGCATCGAGAATTTCGATGCGGCAAGAAGTTTAAACAGCATCAATCACAAAATCTGGTTGCAAGATACTGATTTCCTGCATTTACCTCAGAATCCGTTGATTTCTCCTTACTCGAAAAGATCTGACAGGCCTGATAACGATAAAAAGGCGTTTCATTAATGATGGGTACCAGTTGGTCTACTTCATCAAAATTTCCGGTATAAGCGTACGCCTGCAGGAAGGGGAACCATTCTATGTGGTCATAAGGTCTGAGATCCTGTTGACGGGCGAGATCATGCAGTTGGATGATCTCTTCCCAGTTTGAAAATTGGCGAGCCAGCGATGCTTTTTCGTAAATATAACACCAGGTGGTTTCGAGCTCTTCATCTCCAAATAATTTCGTAAACATCGATGGATCCACTGTGCTGACTTCCCCTATTTTTTCAATATGCGAATATGGAGCAACCTGAGCAATGAGAGGACTGTCATTGAGAGATAATTCGATCTGGTTTTTATCCAGAAATCGCAGGCAGGCATTGGTGGTTGGTTTGGAGAATGCTAACAACTGTTCCAGGGAAAATTCGTAATCAAACGATCTGAACTCTCTTTGCAAAAGATTCCCCATTTTAATCTCATTGATCGTGGTCTCGTTCAAAACTTCAGCACCTAAAACAAGATTGGGTGCTCCAGTGTAGTAGATCAAATTGGCTGGTGCCCAGATGAAAAAACCTTCTTCTATCGTTTGTGAATATAAACCAGATAAAACAGTTCTTCTTTCGAGAGATGGTACCCGCCATTTCCATTGTTGCCAGAGTTGCTGGGTTTCGATCCAGCGGTTTGCAAAATAATCCTGGTTGGTGTATTGGGTAAGCATGGCTGAAAAAATCAACAGTGCATAGATCCCGTTCTGCCACTTGCTTCTGACCAGATAATCAATCATTCCGATGGTTGCAATAGAAACACCAAAAGCTGAAGGGAATGAAAACCGATTAAATATGGGAAAGAAAACTTCTCTTTCTGCAATGTTGATGGGTATCAAACAGATAATGGCACCCAGAAAGCCAATCAGGGAAGCTTCTAACGCCCAATTGGAAGATGATTCGGTTGGTTTTTCCTCAACTTTTATGATTTTCCAAAATAAAAACATTAAACCTACACCCGCCAACCCAATTACCAACCCGTAAACTAAATCATATCCCCGTAAATCGGATAAGGACTGGTAGGCTGGTTCTGCCCAGATCGAAACGAAAACATCACCGATATCCACAAACCATCTGCGAAAAATGTTGAAAATGCTTAAAGCCGGAGATGAAAAAATACCTGATCCGATTCTACCGAGATCAGTCGTGTAGCGTGAGCCTTGAAAGAGGAATACTCTCCAAAACAGAAAGATGAATGCTGAAAAACTAAAAGGCAGGACCTTCACAAATATTGGTGGGAGTTTCTTTTTAATTTCACCTGTGTGATCCCGCATCTGAATATACAAAAGAATTAACCAGCGATAAGCCTCCATGCCCAGGTAATAATCCATCAGAAAAAATGTGATTAAGGAAAACAAAGATGAGGTTAGAAAGAGGATTATTTTTGATAATTTTGAATTAGCCTGAATAAATTTAACGCTTAACCCGATCGAAACAATCATCAAAGTCATTGCCAATTGATGAGTCATATAATCAAAAGCATTGGGTTGTTGCAGGTATCCTGGATAAATCAGAAAGAGTAAACTCATAAAGAAAATTTGCCGGGATTTATTTTTCCATATCAGGGATAATGTCCAAAATAGACCCAGTGCCCCCAGATAACGGATAACCAGGGATAAGATCTGATATGGAAGAATGGCACTACCGAATAATGCAAACAAAGGGGCATGAACTATTGCCCTGGCAGGGCGATCTGAGCTATACATATCAGCAAACCGACTGATTCCATAGTTTTCACCCCCATACACCTGCCACCAATCATCGTTGTAAAACCCTAAATGGTTAATATTGGGAAGAAATGTGATCGCCAGAAATAATAATAAAAACAG
>DAOUGX010000552.1:0-2669 GCA_034428855.1 Anaerolineaceae bacterium
AGGCAAGGTGTTTTACCTGTATGCGCCAGATGGGATCGGTCGCTCGAAACTGGCAGCCAATAGCGAAAGACTCTTAGGCACACCGATGACCGATCGCAACTGGAACACTGTTATGAACATATTGGCATTAACTCGACAAACCTGATTTTGTAATTACAAAAAATGGTCTCTCGTTTTAAATTCTATGAAATATCCATTTGTTCCGGGTTAGATCCAACGTCTCACCCTGGTTTTATATTTCAAATATTCCTCACCAAATTTTTCCTGCAAGTACTTTTCTTCGGGAATAATCACCCAAATAGTAATCAACCAAATTAGAATTGGGATTAATACAAACCCCCAATAATTCTGGAAGAATACAAGTAACCCGACAAAAACAAGCCCTAATCCGAGGTACATTGGATTTCTCGTTACCTGATAGATCCCGGATAAAATCAAAGTGGTTGATGGACGCTGTGGATTTGGAGATGTTTTTGCTAGAAGCATGCCGCGAAGTGCTGGTATTCCAAATATAAAATTGAGAGCGATCAGAATTAATCCAATAAATCTAGCTGTCTTTTCCTGGAATAAAGAAAGCGGAATAATAAATTGAAGGAAAATAGCCAGGATCGCTAATCCGATATAAATCACAAATGGGTTTATCACAACAGATGCATGATTATTTTCTTGTTTCATTTTTGTCTCCTTTTTCTTCATCACTGAAACTATGTTGACAATAGTAGGTTTTGAATATAGACTTTTAAAAACAGCAAAACTATATTCGATACTGTAATACTGTATCGAATATAACAAATAGGATAGACTTTGTCAAGTATGAAAAATAAAGATTCATCCAATAAACGAACTTATAATTCAAATCGCCGCAAAGCACAGGCAAACCAAACTCGCATGCTGATTGTGGAGGCGGCACGAAAGCTGTTCTCAGAACGGGGTTACTCTGGAGCGACCATGGAAGCGATCGCAAAGGATGCTGGAGTTGCAGTCGAAACTGTTTATGCGACATTTGGCAACAAACGCGAAATTCTCTCTACATTGGTTGATATATCCGTGGTGGGTGATGATAAACCCATTCCTCTCTTGCAACGCTCGGGTCCACAAATGGTAAAACGAGAAATGGATCAGCAACGCCAGATAGCTTTATTTGCCCATGATATTCGAGAAATCATGGATCGAGTCGCTCCGGTCTTTGACGTAATGCGTACTGCTGCCAAAACTGAGCCAGACATTGCCGAACTCTTAAAAAATATACTTAATAACCGTCTTCAAGGTATGGCAAAATTCATTTCATATCTCAGTGTACACTCGCCCCTTCAGGAAGGTCTTTCTCTCACGGAAGCATCCGAAACAACCTGGGCGATCACAAGCCCTGAATTATTCACACTGTGGACCAAAGACCACGGCTGGACAGGTGATCAATATGAACAATGGCTGGTTATTACTTTAACAAAGTTATTACTGAAACAATGATTTTTTTGGAGGTTTTCGATGGACTTGTACGATCTGATGATGAAACGACGCTCGGTACGCAATTTCAAAGACCAACCCATCCCGGAGGAGGTAATCCGGCAGCTGGTGGATGCTGCTAATAATGCTCCCTCCGGTGGGAATATCCAGCCGGTCTCTATCATTCTGATCCAGGAACAGGAGAACCGCGAAATTCTCTCCGAGATGGTTGGCAACCAACCCTGGGTGAAGAATGCCCCGCTCTCGATGATCTTCTGTCTGGATTTCAATCGCGTCAAACGCTGGGCTGCCATGAATGGGACAGAATTCAAAGGGGAACAGGCGCTCGCTCATTTTCTGATCTCCTATGCGGATGTGATGTGCGCAGCCCAATCGGTGGTGGTGCTGGCGGAGAGTCTGGGGTTGGGTTCTGTATATGTTGGAACCATCCAGTCCCAGATGGATGAAGCCCGGGAACGATATGCCATCCCGGATTTTGTCCTGCCGCTGATGATACTCTCTCTCGGGTATCCAAAGTCAGTCCCGCGTACCATCCCCAAGTTGAAACCAGAAGTTATTGTGCATCACGAACAGTACCAACCACGCAGCGATGACGAGATCCAGCAGGCTTTCCATCAAAAATATGGTAATTTCGACATCAAAGCGGAAGAATACCTGGAGAAAGCCTTCATTGAAGCCGTCGAGGCCGATAAACAGGGTGGAGAAGGCTGGACAGAATGGGCTGTAGACCAGATGAAGAAAATGGAAATCCGCAATGATGCCCAGTTTCTGTTTAATTTACGCTATCCCAGCCATCTCATGGTACAGATGAACGCGGAATTAATTGCTTCCTTTAAACATGCCGGTTTCGATTTCTTTGTGAATTCCCAGTAGACGGTATCTACTTTAATTCAATTCCAATTCTTTGAAATTGGCATTTCAAAGATTGTGTGACCATGTCAAAATAGCCAGCGGTGTTTTTGTCTTCCAGACCATATTTGCGGTATACCCAATCGGCGTGATGGTAATTCATGCGATCCAGGATCACCGAATCCACCTTGCCAGCCAGCAAATCCGGCAGGTCTTCACAACCGGGTAAGAGGGGTGCCAGCATCGCGAAGGTGCGAATCCCGGACTGGTGCAGTTCACCTAATCCCCGCAATCGCTCGGGGATGGTAATTCATGTGATCCTGGATCGCAGAATCCACCTTGCCAGCCAGCAAATC
>DAOUGX010000553.1:0-1796 GCA_034428855.1 Anaerolineaceae bacterium
GTTGGATGATTCTAAATCAAATTTAATTGGGATTGTTCCATTATCAGTGGAATCGAATGCTGGGGTAGCCAACGCGATTATTCGAATGGAAAGATATCAATTAGGATTAAATTATTTGCGAGAATACCCGCGAATCATTTCTGAAATCACCAAGGAACAAATCTTGGAAATCTCGCGAAAATATCTAGACCCTACTAAGTTAATTATAATTACTGCAGGAACTTAAGCGATGCTACGAAATGGTGTTGATTTAATTGAAATAGATAGGTTGGCAAAAATCAACCCAAAAATTCGGGAACGATTTATTCAAAGAGTGTTCACAGAATCTGAAAAAAGAATTTGTTCTGATAATAATGCCTGTCTGGCTGGCCGTTTTGCTGCAAAAGAAGCCGTATCCAAAGTTTTAGGAACTGGAATAGGGTTAATAAGCTGGACAGATATCGAGATTCTCCGGGGTGAAGAAGGTCAACCCATTCTGGTTCTCCACGGAAATGCCAGGGAAAAAAATCAGGAACTTGGGATTAAACACTGGGCAATCAGTATCTCCCATAGTCGTAATCTCGCTATTGCTTTTGTAATTGCCCAATAAGCAGAACCTAAATTTCTCAGTTACAGGTACAATTGGAAGAGGATGAAAATTCTTGCTGTCAGTGATGTCGAGTTGGGTTATCTCTACCAACCCAAAATTGTTGAAAGATTTTATGATGTAGATTTAATCCTGAGTTGTGGTGACCTGCCACATTATTATCTGGAATACATGATTTCGATGTTAAATATTCCGCTTTACTATGTGAATGGAAATCATGCAAGCAAATTAGAATTTACAACAGGGGGAGAACGTAAATATCCATGGGGGGCAAAAAATATACATAAGAAAAGCGTCGTAGATGATACTGGTTTGTTAATAGCTGGAATTGAGGGTTGCTTGAGATACAATCTTGGTGATTTCCAATACACTCAAACTGAAATGTGGATCTTTGTTTATAAATTGATACCCAAATTAATGTTTAATAAAATCAAGTATGGTCGTTTTCTGGATATTTTTGTATCCCATGCTCCACCCTATAAAATTCATGATCAGGATGACTTACCTCATCAAGGAATTAAAGCATTTCGCTGGTTGATAAAAGTATTCAAACCCAGTTATCACCTCCATGGTCATATCCATGTCTACCGGAATGATATGATCACCAGCACACAATATGAAAAAACAAATGTAATTAATTGTTACGGTTATAAAGAATTATTCTTTGACATCCGACCATATATTAAAAGTGCACCCTAAACCAATTGTTGTCGCATTCCAACCCAAATATGGTCTGGAGATAAATTTTTGTTGAAATTGAATTCAATATTTGAATTTAAGTCTAAAGTTTTATCCATAAATATTGGATGTAAAAAGCATAGAGTAGGTTCGCTTCCAAACTTCTTTTGATAATATTGAATAGCAAATTTGATTTTTTCGTTGATGCTTTTTTGTGGGTCATTATCGAACCATATCATTCCTGTTGCCATAATCCTCCAATATTGATTAACCTTGCAATTTTGGTGCCCAAAATCGTATCCAATTTGCACCAATTTTTGTTAGAAAATTTCTTTCGGGAGCCAAATCCCTGATCATCCCCATTGGAATATCGATCTGATTGATTACTTGTCTTTTTTGATCGATGTATCCAAATATTTTTGTTTTAAAAAGATTCAAATTCGGATGAATTTCGTTTTCTTTACTTACATCTAAACCTGAAATGACCCATATTCTTGCGGAAGCACCATATTTAACTAACCACTCAAAATTT
>DAOUGX010000554.1:0-2970 GCA_034428855.1 Anaerolineaceae bacterium
TGTGAGTGATTTCAAACATGTCTATGAAGAACTCAGCAATCAGGGTTTTTCTGAATTAATTGTGCTTACTGTGAGCAGTGCCATGAGTGGCACATTTCAGATGGCAAAGAATGCAGCTAAATTGGTCGATATTCCTGTAACAGTCGTCGACTCCAAGGGACCAACCATGACCCTGGGCTGGCAGGTGTTGGCTGCTGCCCGAGCACGTGAAAGTGGGGATAATGTAAATAAGATTCTTGAGAAAATAGAGGAAGTACGCGAGCGCATGGTTCAATTTGTCGCAATGGATACCCTGGAATATCTGCAAAAAGGTGGCAGAATTGGTAATGCTGTCAAATGGGTCGGGGGATTGTTACAGGTAAAACCATTGGTTTGCATCAACCATGAAACCGGGCAGGTGGACCCCGTCAGTCTGGCGCGCACCCAAAAAGCATTGATTGAGAGTATGTACAAAAAATTTTTTGAAAGGCTGGATATCAATAAAAAGTTAAGAATTGCTGTGCTACATGGGAATGTACTGGAAAAAGCTCAGGAACTGGCCGCCAGAATTCAATCCGAGTACCATCCAGTAGAACTGATCATCAATATGACCGGACCGGTTTTAGGTCTGAATACCGGACCTGGTGCGTTGGCTTTGTGTGGATATGATGAAATTTGATTCTCGCTTAAATCAAATCAATTTTGTGGATGAGAGAATTAACCATTAACCAGACTTTTTCCATCACCACCGGATTCATTTTATCGTAAGTGTCTTCCAGCTGATGCCAATATGGTGCAACACCGTCTTTGGTTAATCCAAAAAAGCTGATGGCAGGTACTTTGTTTCGGATCGCATCCGCCATTTCGCTATTGCCACCACTGATCTTAACAGGATAAGCATCCCAAACAGGGTTCTCCTTACTGAGTTTTTTCACCATTTCCAATAAATGTTGATCGGATTGGAAAGGAACAATAATGCCTTCCTGGGTCAGATAACCAGGACCTGCTACCCCTAACAATTCAAAAATGATCGCTTTTGGATTCTTAAGGAAGTTAAGATTATTTTGATACCAGGCAATCATTCCATAATGTTGCGTCTCCTCACAACCTGTGCAAACAGTAAACACCCGGGTATGCTTCAATGGATTTCGCTTTAATTCCTCAGCCAACGTCAATACCATACCTGCTGCACTGGCATTGTCATTGGCTCCTGCGGTAAAAGGAGAGAATTCAGCTTCTATGAAGAAACTGATCATCAGCACGGCGCAAATGGCAGCCGGGAATGAAGCATACCAGACCCATCCCCAGGGAAGAAAAACAGAGATGCTGTAAAGAACTGTTTGAACGAGGTACGTGGCAAAGATTATTGTCGTAAATCGATCGTAAATTTTCACAAACTTGTGATTGCGGAAAAATAACGGCGTGCGTTGTGTGTCCAGGTGACCAACCAGGATTAGATCTTGTTTATGCTCACCCAACGGTGGAATGACTGCATGCACATTTTGGCTTTTGCCTTTGGGTACCAGCAATCGCAGTAAATTATTCTGAAAACCCAACTCCTGTAATTCACTAACAATCACAAGAATACTGATGAGGGCTGCGATCAGAGCAGTGGTGAGCCCTGCCAATGGATAGAGGATGAAAGCTACAATCATCATAAAACTACCGATGATGTGGGGAAGAAAAATAGATTTGGCACTTTGGAATTCCTGCCAGACCGGATTTAATCCCAAATTTTTCAATTGAGTAGAAGCATACTCAGCTGCCAGGCGTTCTTCCTTAGTGGTTGACCCTCTGGGACCAATGCCGACTGCCAGCGCATGGATATGAGCTAACCAGGATTTCACTTGAGGATGGTCTGATTTTGGTTCTGTCATTACAACCTCCTGCTCGAAAAAGTATGTTGATTTACTTACTCAGGATTGATAACCTATGCAATTTCAATCGTTTCCAGATATTTATATTCTATTCCATGATCGAAATGATAATAACCACGATATTTTTCCGGTAACAATTCGGCTATTTTGTACATGATCTCATCCGTGACATCCTGTCGTACATCTCGTGAAAGGGCATTTCCGTTTAAATTGAGTTTGAAAGGTTTTCCAACCACAATATTAAACTCAGTCTTTTTAAATTTCTTAAAATTCTGCCAGAAATTTTCATACCCATAAAACCCGATCGGCAACAAAGGAGCACCGGTACGAACAGCGATAGCAACCACTCCAGGTTTTCCCTGTAATAATTTTCCATCCTTACTGCGAGTACCTTCCGGGGACAATGCGACAACTTTCCCGTCTCTGAGTGCTTCTTCTGTCAGACGAAATGCCTCACGATCCACCATTCCACGATCGATTGGAATAATTCCCCATTGTTTGAAAAGAAAGTTAAATAATGGATTTTTCCAGGATTCTCGTTTGGCTATTCCTGTCACATTGGGGTGATCAATATGGGGTAAAAAAACCGGTACTTCCAAAAAATTAATATGGTTTCCTACCAATATCAACGGGCCATCAACTGGAACGTTTTTGAAATCTGCAGGATGTATACGGCACACTCGTTGAAAAACGAATCGCAGAAACCCATTCATGATTTTCAAACCCGATCTCATGCCAGATCCAATCCATCCATTGAATTAACTTTCAGCGCTTGTGGTATTAACTCTATGCATAATTCAGATCCTGCATAGCAAACGGTTTCTCCATCTGCATGTGCAGGAATACTCCCAGTAATTGCCCGTACCACTACTTTTTTGGATTGCACCATTCGAATTGCCGGGTGACCTTCCTGGGTCCCACTCATAAATTTGGTTGCCAATGGAAGAATTTTTAATTGAGGGACCTGGCTGGCCACACACAGATCAAATAACCCATCTCCAGGATTGCTTTTGGGAGCCATATGGAATGTACCCCCCATTCTTTTTCCATTCATAATCGAAACCATCAAGGATGGTTGTGTAATTGTTTCATTGTCCAGAATAATCTCATACGT
>DAOUGX010000555.1:0-10698 GCA_034428855.1 Anaerolineaceae bacterium
TTTGGATAGAATTCAGGATCCTGGCAATTTAGGAACGATTTTCAGAACAGTAGATGCGGTTGGAGGAAAAGGTATCATATTACTTGATCATTGTACGGATGCTTTTGATATCAATGTCATTCGAGGTAGTATGGGTGCTTTTTTCTCACTAGATTTGGTTAAACTTACCAGTACTGAATTCATTGACTTTATGGAAAAAAATGAGATTTCACTTATTGGCACCAGTGATCATGCAAAAGATGATTATCAGAAAATTAATTACGAAGAGAATATAATACTCCTGATGGGAAGTGAAAGAGAAGGATTGAGTAATCAATTAATTCATATCTGTGATCGATTGGTTCGCATTCCCATGGTTGGAAAAAGTGATTCTTTAAATTTAGCTGTTGCCACTTCGGTATGTTTGTATGAAATTTTCAATCAAAGAAAAAATGAGAATAGATTATGATTGCATCCATTCAAGGAAAAATTATTCAAAAAGGGAATGATTTTCTGGTTATTACCCTCAGCGGTTTAGGATTGCAGGTATTTACAACAAAAGAAACTTGCGAGACATCTTCTATTGGAGAAATAATTTTCCTTTTTACACAATTTATAGTCAGGGAAGATTCTTTATCTTTATATGGGTTTGTATCGGAAGTAGAAAAAGAATATTTTAACCTAATGCTCGGTGTAAATGGGGTAGGACCTCGATTAGCATTATCGATCGTTTCAACATTATCAATTGATGCCATCAATAGAGCAGTTGGTGCAGAACAATTTGAAGTTTTTTCAAGAGTACCTGGAGTTGGGAAAAAGACTGCGCAAAAGATAGCCATTCATTTGCAAGGAAAGATCAATGAAGAAACTGACATCCTGGGAATAAAGTCAACTTATCAGGATGTTGACCTTGAGGTTTTAGAGGCATTAACCACATTGGGTTATAGTGTTGTTGAAGCACAATCCGCCATTCAATATATACCAAAAGATGTACCTAAAGATGTCGAAGAGCGATTAAGAGTAGCCTTGCAATATTTTTCATAATTGTTTACCAACAAATATTCGATGTAAAATTAATCGATCATAACAATATATTTGTCTCATCTTGAACTAGACATTTTAACTCCTTTCAGGTATGATTTTAATTTGAGTTCTAATAAAATTATGAAAGAGAGCATTGTTATGCATAAGTTTAAACAGCAAAAAAACCAGCTGCTAGAACACAAAACGTTTAGAAAAAAAAACTTATGCACACAAAAAAATACAATCATAATCAATGAATTTTCATCATCAAGAACTAAACAAGGAAATAAAAGTTGGATTAAAAAAATTGGGTAGTTTTATCCAATTTTTAAATTATTAAGAAATACAGACTCAATTTTTCACAACCATTAAATTATTGGAGGGTAGATGGCACAACCAGGAAAGAGTTTTACTGAAGAATTCTTAAGTAAAATTGATCAATTTGAAACATCTTACGAAATTCGTTCCGTTGGTACTGTTTCTGAAACAGGTGATGGGATTTGTCAGGTTGAAGGATTGGCAGATATTAAATCACAGGAACTTGTTCAATTTGAAAATGGAATTATTGGAATAGCATTCAATCTCGAAACAAATTCTGTGGGTGTTATTATTCTGGGAGATTTTTCCAAGGTTTCTGAAGGGATGAGTGTATATTCAACCGGTAGAATCGCATCTGTCCCAGTTGGTGAAGGATTGGTTGGAAGAGTAGTGAATGCCCTTGGTCAACCAATTGATGGAAAGGGGACAGTTAATTTTGAAAAATACTACCCCATTGAGAGAATTGCTCCAGGTGTCGTTGCTCGTCAGGATGTTGATACACCTGTTCAAACAGGAATTATTGCCATTGATGCCCTGATTCCAATAGGCCGAGGTCAACGTGAATTGATCATTGGAGATCGGCAAACAGGTAAGACAGCCATCGCAATTGATACAATTATCAATCAAAAAGGTAAAGACCTGATTTGTATTTATGTAGCAATTGGCCAGAAAAAATCTGCTGTTGCCAGAACGGTAGCTCTGTTAGAACAATATGGCGCGATGGATCATACCATTGTTGTGGTTGCATCTGCGGATGAATCAGCTGCTTTACAATTTATTGCTCCATATTCTGGTTGTGCAATTGGTGAATATTTTATGGAAACTGGAAGAGATGCTCTCGTAGTTTATGATGATTTAAGTAAACACGCCTGGGCATACCGCCAGGTTTCTCTGTTATTAAGACGACCGCCAGGACGAGAAGCATATCCCGGTGACTTGTTTTACTTACATTCACGCTTATTAGAAAGAGCTTCACGGTTAGCTTGCCAGTATGTGATAGTTCCTAACGGTTTTTCAGGGAAAGCTACCTTGCAAGACTCAATTAATGGAAAGTTGTATCGAGGTCCTCAATCACTTGAACTTGCTGAAAAAGCTCATAAAGACCTTCCTAACAAGGATGAAGTAAAAGTAGAGAAGGTTGACCAAACCGGTGGTTCATTAACGGCTTTACCGATTATTGAAACTTTATTGGGCGATGTGTCGGCTTATGTACCTACGAATGTGATCTCCATTACCGATGGGCAAATTTATCTGGAATCGAATCTATTTAATGCAGGTATACGACCTGCGGTAAACGCTGGTATTTCGGTTTCTCGCGTGGGCGGTTCGGCTCAGACAAAAGCAATGAAACAAGTAGCAAATCGTTTACGGCTGGATATGGCTGCTTTCCGTGATTTAGCAGCGTTTGCACAATTTGGCGCGGATTTAGACAAAGCTACTCAGGATCAACTCAATCGTGGGCTTCGCTTGCAGGAAGTTCTAAAACAGCCACAATATGAACCAATGGACCTGGAAGATCAGGTTATTTCATTATTTGCAAGTGTCAATGGATTTGCCGACAAAATAAATGTAGAACGCATTAAAGATTGGCAAGTTGGATTGAAAAAATATATTGAAAATACTTATCCTGAAATTAGAAGGGACATTTCTTCTAAGAAACGAATTTCAGATGAGACTGAAAAGAAGCTAAGGGAAGTAATACCTGTCTACAATACGACCTGGAAGTAACATAATAAGGATGATCTCATGAGTTCAGCACGAGAAATGCGTCTTCGGATAAAAAGCATAAAAAACTTATCTCAGGTTACCAGAGCTTTGCAAACTGTCAGTGCCAGTAAAGTTCGAAAATCCATGCAGGCTATGCAGGCAACCAGTGCTTATGCTGAAAAAGCAATGCAAGTATTAGTTCATTTAGCGAAGCAACCTGGTCATCAAATGTTGCATCCTTTATTGGCGGAACGAACAACTATCACAAACACTTTATGTATCCTTATAACCAGCGATCGAGGACTGGCTGGTTCTTATAATGTAAACATTGTTCGCAAAACATTAAATTTCTTTGAAGATTTTTCAACCCCTGTTTCCTATGTTGCAGTTGGTCGAAAAGGACGAGATATGTTGGTGAGAAGGAAAAAACGGGTAATTGCTGATTTCAGTCAAATTCCTACGCCACCTAGATTCAATGATGTCTCTGCAATTGGTTGGTTAGCGGTTGATGATTTTCTTGACAAACAATACGACCAGGTGTTTGTTGCTTTTACTCAATTTGAAAGTATGCTTACGCAAGTACCAACTATTAAAAGAATTTTGCCTTTATTTGTTGAAAAAGACGAACAGAAAGACCTATATCGGCAAACCAATGAAGTAAAGAAATCTTCTGGTGTCTATTCCTATGAACCAGGTCAGGCTGAAATTTTAGATGAAATTGTTCCACGTTTTACGGCTTTACAGATTTATCAATCAATTTTGGTCGCTCAAGCCAGTGAAAACGCAGCCAGGATGATGGCGATGCAAAATGCTACTGAAAATGCATCTGAATTGATCAATGTCTTACAACTTGATTACAACAAAGCACGCCAACAAAGTATTACAAATGAAATGTTGGATATTGCTGGTGGTGCGGAAGCTTTATCGCAAGCAAAATAAAAACTCTAATTGATGGAGATGGTATATGGAAACTAAAAATGGAAAAGTATTACAGGTTCTTGGTGGAGTTGTTGATGTAAAATTTCCTACCAATCATGCGCCTGATTTATTTGAAGCTTTGGAAGTTGTAAACGAAGATGGGTCAAAAATCATCTTGGAGGTTCAGAAACAACTATCAGACGGGGCTGTAAGATGTATCTCGATGGCTTCTACTGATGGACTTCAAAGAGGAGTGGATGTCCTTCGTACATTTAATCCTATCAAAGTTCCTGTTGGTCCTGCAACTTTAGGAAGAATTTTCAATGTTTTGGGTGAAGCAGTTGATGGTTTAGGTGACGTCTCTACTGACACCTACTATCCAATACATAGAGCTGCACCACTATTTTCTGAACAATCAACCCGGGTTGAAGTTTTTGAAACGGGTTTAAAGGTAATCGATCTGATTGCTCCTTTTACAAAAGGCGGTAAAACAGGAATTTTTGGTGGAGCTGGTGTAGGCAAAACGGTAATCATTATGGAATTGATTCGGTCGATTGCTTCTGTTCACCAGGGTAATTCTGTGTTTGCTGGTGTTGGTGAAAGAACCAGAGAAGGAACCCAGCTTTATCGAGAAATGATGGAATCCGGTGTTATGAAAGATACAGTGATGGTATTTGGTCAGATGAATGAACCATCAGGCGTAAGGTTGCGTGTAGCATTGACTGCACTGGCTATGGCTGAGTATTTTCGAGATCAAGGAAAAGATGTATTATTGTTCATAGACAATATTTTCCGATTTACCATGTCAGGTTCTGAAGTTTCTGCCTTATTAGGTCGTATGCCATCTGCAGTAGGATATCAACCAACTTTAGCAACGGAAATGGGTGAGTTACAGGAGAGAATTACATCAACACGTAACGGTTCGATCACATCGATGCAAGCTGTTTACGTGCCTGCAGATGACTATTCTGATCCTGCACCTGTAGCTACATTTACCCATCTGGATGCGACGATTGCCTTAGAAAGATCCATTGCCGAGAAAGCAATTTATCCTGCTGTTGATCCTTTATCATCAACTTCCCGAATTCTAGACCCTAAGATTGTTGGTGTTGATCATTACAATACTGCCCGAGAAGTACAAAAAGTATTACAACGATATAAAGATTTACAGGATATCATAGCAATTTTAGGCATCGATGAATTAAGTGAAGATGATAAAATCATCGTTTCCCGTGCCAGAAAAATTGAACGGTTTTTCTCTCAACCTATGTATGTTGCAGAACAATTCACCAGTATCCCTGGAAAATACGTGACTTTGAAAGAAACCATTCGAGGATTTAGAGAGATCCTGGATGGGAAGCATGATTTACTGCCAGAACAAGCATTTTATATGGTAGGATCGATTGACGAAGTGGTTGAAAGAGCAAAACAGTTAGAAACAGCAGGTTAAGATGCCTATTCATTGTGATATAGTTTCTCAAGATCGAATGGTTTTCAGTGGTGAGGCTGAGATGGTGATAATACCAGGCTCTGAAGGTGTTATGGGCATATTACCTAACCATTCACCAGTTTTAACCACTTTTAATTTTGGAATAATCACAGTAATAACCAAACAAGATAGAAATTATTTTACTGTAGCCGGTGGAATAGCTGAGGTTCAACCAGACTTAATTACAGTGCTGGCTGATGCAGCTGAGAATGTGGAAGAATTGGATATTTCCAGAGCAGAAAAGGCTAGAGAACGCGCCGAAAAATTATTAAAAGAAAGTTCTTACACCGATGATAGCGATCAGGATGCATTAAAGAATGCATTAAAACGATCCACGTTCAGATTAGAAGCAATAAAAAGATTTAAACGATCATCCAAAGGAAGCCTGAAAGACAGGTAGACCAATTTTTCATTTTTTTGAAAGGATATCATACATTTAATGGCATTATTTTCCAGGGAATTAGGAATCGATCTGGGGACAATGAACTCTGTCATCGTTGAAGGCAACCAGGTAATCGTAATGGAACCGACTGTGGCTGCTATAGTCATGGAAGATGCCAGAAAAATGGTTGAATGGGGGCAAGCAGCGCGAGATATGTTGGGGCGTGTCTCGGAGACAATTGAAATTGTTCGACCATTACAAAATGGCGTAATTGCTGAGTATAGTGTTACTGAAGGTATTCTGAAAGAAATGATTAAGAAAGCCGGTGCAACCAGTTTTCTTGGGAGTACTAAAATTATAATCACCACACCTTTCGGAATTACATCAGTTGAAAGGAGAGCGGTTGAGGCTGTTGCCCTTTCATCTTCACGCGAAGTCTACCTTATCTCCCAACCAGTTGCCGCAGCACTTGGTGTAGATTTACCGATTGGAACACCTTCTGGTAATATGTTGATTTGTCTGGGAGGTGGCACGCACCAGGTGGCTGTTCTGGCTATGTGGGATATTGTTACTGCCAACACATCCAAAACTGGTGGGTTGTCCTTCGATGAAGCAATCATCACTCATATTCGCAAGAAATTTGGTGTCATTGTTGGCCAACCAACAGCAGAAAAAATCAAAATAAATATAGGGTCTGCGATTCGGGTAAATGAAAATAAAAATTTGGAAATCCAGGCTCAGGATCAGGTAACTGGACTTCCAAAACCGATTACGTTAACCACAGATGATGTTGTGGATGCATTGGACCAACCTTTGAATGATTTGGTTAATCTGGTAAGAAATACTTTGGAGAAGACACCACCTGAATTAATTTCTGATATCATCGATCGTGGGGTTGCATTATGTGGGGGTGGAGCTTTATTATCTGGTATTGATAAATACTTGACAAAAGCACTGGGAATTCCTGCTTATTTGGTGGATAATCCGATGACATGCACTGCAGAAGGAGCCTCCAGGGCATTTAGTATGCGAAATGTACTAAAAAGATCACTGGTTCGGGTTTAATTGTTGAAAATAATTAAAAAAGAGCTCAAAAATCCTATGATTGGTGGAGCTCTTTTTTTATTGATAGTTATATCTTGAATCAGTCCAAATAAAAGGTCATATGTTGTAATTCAATTATCGGATCAATGTTTTGAACCTGGACAGTTTTGGGCACAATTAATTTTACAGGTGCATAATTCAGGATTGCAGAGACTCCTGCCTTAACTAACTGATTAGTAACATTTTGTGCATGTTCTGCATCAACTGTAATCATTGCCACTTTGATATTCTCATTTTGAATGATCTCCGTCATATTATTACTGTCCTGAATTTCAAATGTACCAATTTTTGTACCAATTTTTTCAGGATCATTATCAAAAATGAATTTTATTTGAAATCCATGATTTTGAAATCCATTAAAGTTAGCAATCGCATGACCAAGAAATCCAACTCCAATGAGTGCCATATCCCAGACTTTATCAACGTGTAGGATATCTTCTAATTTTTCGATCAAGAAACTTATAGAATATCCTGTCCCTTGTTTACCAAACTCACCAAAATGGGATAAATCTTTTCGAATTTGGGCAGCTGAAATTCCGATTCTTTTTCCCAGGTCTTTTGAAGATGTGTTGAACTCACCTTCCTGTTCGAGACGATTAAGTGTCTGTAAATAAAGAGGTAAACGTGCAACAACTATGTCCGGTACTTGCTTTTTATCCATTATTAATTTTCCCATTTTTTCTGCATTATTTGGATTTGAGAATTTAAATTTATCAAAAAACTAATAAAATGGCAAATGGAATACTTGTATCAGTTTTAAAAACAAAGAGGAGCAAATCGCTCCTCATTGATTTTAAGTTAGGAAAAACCTTAATCTCTTGAACGTCCAGTTAGCAAGAATGTATAATAGAGAAGTGTTGATACTGCCTGAACTGCAGCGGCAACGTACGTTAATGCAGCTGCATCCAGTACTCGGTTGATCCCCTGGGATTCCTCTCCATATATGACACCAGAAGTGGTTAACCAGGCTTTTGCTCGATTACTGGCATTGAATTCAACCGGTAAAGTAATCAGTGCAAAAATTGCTGTTAGAGCGAATAATCCAAGTCCAACCCAGGCTAAACTTGTCCATTGAAGTAGTAGGCCTCCAATGAAAATAATTGGACCTAACCAGCTTCCAAATTGGACAGAAGGCACCATGGCCGACCGGAATTTTAATGGGACATAATCTTGTTGGTCCTGAACTGCATGACCAGCTTCATGTGCCGCAATTCCTGCTGCGGCAATTGAATTGCTTCTAAAAACATCTGGGCTTAACCTTAATTTCTTCGCACGAGGATCATAATGATCGGACAGAAAACCATGTGTTTCTTCGACCTGAACATTACTGAGTCCATTCGCATTGAGCATTCTTCGGGCAACCTCTGCTCCTGTTAACCCAACATAACTGCGAATTCGGGAATATTTATTGAATGCACCTTTTACTTTCATCTGAGCCCAGAATCCGAGCAGTAAAGCTGGCAAGCTGAATAGTATGTATAAACCGTATCCACCAAACATATTTTTATCCTTTTCTTGTTTTCACATATTATAACGAGGATAATTAAGTTTTTCGTATAAATTGTATAAAAAAATTATTAGAAGTACGCCCGCTGAGATTCGAACTCAGACTTCTGCCTCCGGAGGGCAACGTGATATCCTTTTCACTACGGGCGCATCATTGGAATTCGATAATTCTACCATGATCAATTTATGACTGAAAGATTTTTGTTATTTCATCTCTTTCTGGTCGTGGTAAGGCTACCTGGTTTGGTAAAGTATTTAAATATACGCCAAAACCATCACCTTGTACTATTCCAATTTCTGATACCGGAAGATTATGATCTTTAAATTCTTTAATAATATCTTTAGATCTATCTGGGTTTGCAGAAAATAATAATGCCCCGGAAGATATGGAATTGATTGGATTCATTGAGAAATAATTGCAAATTTTCTTGGTTAAATTAGATGTTGGAATTTTTTCAGGATCAATGATTAGAGTTTTGTTACTCGCAATTGATAATTCCCATAATGCAGACGCGATTCCCCCTTCCGTCGGATCGTGCATCGCAGTAATGCCAAAACCTTCCTTAATAAGGGTAGCGTCTTTAAATACACTGATACCAGGATTATTTATATAATTTTGAGCTTCCTTCAATTCTTCTTTTGTCAGTACCTGTTCCAGCTGCAAGGAAAAATCATTTGAGAGAATTGATATCGTCTCGATAGCTATTTCTTTGGTGAGAAAAATTTTATCCCCAATCTGAACGCCTGCAGGAGATATTAATTTATTTTTTGCAACGGTGCCAATCAGAGTTGCAGAAAGTATTGGACGAGTACAGCCTGAAGTAATTTCGGTATGACCACCGATAATTGTGATCCCATATTTGCTGGTATATTCAATTAATTGCTCAGTAATTTTTTCTAAGTCCTTAAATGTGGTCTCATTTTCCGGCAAAATCAAAGTTGTTAACATCCATTGTGGTTTTGCTCCTGTGGTAACAATATCATTCACATTAATCTCTACAGCATATCTGCCAATATTTTGGGAAGTCAAAGAGATTGGATCTGTTTTTATAACCAGATATTGATCACCAAAATCGATCACAGAACAATCTAAACCAGTTCCAGGACCTAGAATTACCTGATTGTCATTTTGTGGAATTTTATTTAATAATATTTCCAATAATTGAGGGTGTAATTTGCCTATAGGTAAATGATTCATTCTTTCCTCAGTAAACAAAATCACGGATATCATAGGTGCTAATATGAGGAGTTCCTGATTCTGAAAAAAATAGCCCTTCTTCAATTTGTTTTCTTTGTTCCACGATTTCTGAAATTGTTAGTGGACTGAGATTATTAGAAAAAGCCATTTGGGAATAAGACATTCCCTCATTTTCAATTAATTCAGAAAAATAAATCAGGTCATCTGCATCTAATTTCATTTTATTAATAATATCAATCGTGTCTGAAATGTGGTTTCGTGCATATTGCTTTCCACCAGCACCTAAAAGAATAATGATTCCGACAGAAAGTCCAGATTCTTTGATTGAATGAACAGAATTTAACGCATCATATGCGGATCCTGGTTTATTCAGGAATTTTAGAAGCTGATCATTTCCACTTTCCATTCCAATGTATACCTTTTTAAGTCCCAAATCCTTTAATTTGCGATAATCTTGAACCGTTTTCTTTTCCCCACTAAATCCATCCAGGAATGCAAACAACCCTCCCAATTTTTCGACATCAACATATTTATGAATTAATTCAATTAATGGGATCAATTTTTGCATTGGAACAACTAAGGAATTGGCATCACCTAAGAAAATTGTTCTACGTAGAGAAAGACCATCACCCAAGAACTCTTTTACTGATAAGATATGTCTCTCAAATTCAGTTTGGGTCTTGATTTTGAAATGTCGGTCTCGATAAAAAGAACAGAAAGTACATTTATTAAATGAACATCCTTCAGTCAATTGTAGTACGATTGATATATATTGGTCTGGTGGGAGAATACCTACTGGTTTGTAAACCCTATGGTAGTTGGCAACATCTTGATTATAAAAATCGATTGAAATATTCGATAAATATGACACCTCCTTTGAAATTTGAGGTTGTAATGCAGGTAATAAAATAAGATTCTGATTAAGAACATCTGAAAAAATACTACAAACAGTTTGATGTGCCTTAGAAATTAATTGGTGTGATTCTTCTACAGTCAACCAGCGCCTATGTAAAATTTCTTTTCCTGAATTCCATTTTGCGACTATATTTCCATTCAAACCTCGACGGTAAGAAA
>DAOUGX010000556.1:0-2712 GCA_034428855.1 Anaerolineaceae bacterium
AGTGGTAATTGACTGGTATCCAGTTTGTACTTTCCCGCGACAAGCCCAGTAATGAGATCATCCAGATGACTGGCACCACAATTTTCTACCAGCATCGTTGCCAGACTGGTTTTTGCTTCTCTACCAGTCCACATCCAGGCTAAACGCTGCAACACAGTATCCATAATTTCTGATGCACCGCCAAATTCACCAAAAGGTGCTGAATTTCCAGTTATTCGACCAATCCTTCCTGAAGCATCGAACCCCCTGACATTATTACCTGTTCCTACACAAGCCGCGATCCCCCATCCAGCACTCGTACCTGCCAGAATCGGAGGTACTGCGTCGTTTTCGATTACCAGGTGCTGGCAAGGAAGTCCCAATGCCTGTACTGCTTGCAAAGTGTCTGGATATTGGTAAGCCCAATCATATCCCGCAATTCCAAATCCGGCTGCAACAATTTGATCTAGATCGATTGAGCTTTGTCCCAGTGCATTTTCTATTGTTGTCTGCATGGACAACGTCAGACCTGGATATCCAACCGTTTCCGGATTTCCACCCGGTCCTTCCCCAAATCCAAGCACTTGCCCGGCCTGATCACAAATCAGAGCATGCGTTTTACTTCCGCCAACATCTACGCCTAAAAACAACATGGAACTTGATTTATTGGAAAAAACGTGGCAAATATTGTCGATGTGTATTGAGCATATCTTCCAGAACCTCGGCCGCTCGTTCTTCTGATGGTCCCAAGGGATGTGCCACCAGCGCACGAAAAGCAGCAGCACGATCACCATGCACGGCTGCTTCGACTGTTAACAGTTCATATTGTTTGACCTGCTCCAGTAACACGTAGTTATAAAGTGGCAAAGGTTCGGTTGCAATGGCATGCACTCCGGAACGATCGACCTTACAGGGCATTTCCAGCACCCACTCTTTTTCCCAACCACGTACAGCCCCATCATGGACAACATTCGCGATGTGAATCTGTGACCGATCATTCCAGTATGACTCAATCATGCTGGCTGCCACACTCGAATAATATGCTCCCCCCCGTTGCATTAATTCAGCAGGAATTTCGTATAAATTGGGATCAGCATATTGGGTAAGCAAATCTTTTTCCACTGCCATCACCACTTCCGCCCGGGATGGTGGCCAGCTTTTCTGAATTTCCACCTTTCTGGCAGCATGGAAGTAGTACTCCAGATAATCATTGGGGATTACCCTTTGTTTCTCAACAAAATCCGGATTGAAGGGTGGTTCATCCACGGCTCGTAACAGTTTAAGGTATTCCTGGAAAACGCGTTCCCAAACATCCAGACCGCGCAATTTAAAACCAAAGTGCCAGGTGAGATGGTTCAGACCCAGCGTGAGCAGTTCACCATCTTCCGCTGTATAGGGGATTCCATCCAACTCCGAAAGGTTTTGCAGAATTTTCATCCTGGTGGTATAAGCTGAATTACACACACCGGCTGCCTTGATTTTTGGTGCATAGCGTTGAATAGCTTCCATGATCAGACCGGAAGGATTGGTGAAGTTCAATAACAATGTCTCAGGAGCCAGCTTTTGAATTCGCTTACAGATATCTAGAATCACGGGAATGGTTCTGAGTGCTTTTGACATACCTCCAATCCCGGTTGTTTCCTGTCCCACGAGATTATGTCGTTTTCCCAGATATTCATCTTCCCGGCGAGCAGGCATTTGTCCAACCCGAAATTGTGTAATGACTACATCTGCTTTATCCAGTGAGGAATCAATATCTTCACTTATAACTACCTTGAAGGGATTATTTGCCTTGTCCAGTAACCGGTTGATAAACCCGCCCACAATTTGTAAGCGTCCGGCATCAATGTCCATCAGATGGATTTCTCTCACAGGTAGAAGATTGATACGGGAAAGAAATCCATCGATCAATTCCGGTGTATATGTAGACCCGGCCCCAATGACTGCTATTTTCATGAATAAACCTTTAAATTAATAAAATGAGTAAAAACACTTTATTGATTTTTCAACGGAAGAGATTGTTAAACCAGCCTTGCACACCACTTTCGAGTGTCGACCTTCCGCTGATGATATTGAGTATCAATACAAGAAAGACAATGATCAATGCAAAAATGATAATACCACCAGCAAAATCTCTCGTAAGTGTCTTAAAAACTTTGGTAAGAATCCATAATATCACCAAAGCTCCAATAAAAACCAGGATGTACCATAATTCGGTTGTCATCGGAAAACCTAACAAATAAGGGGGAAATCTCAAATTGCACCTCCTTGTTAAATCAATACAAATCGCTTTCCTCTATTATAGAAGAATTTTTTTGATTGGCTAGAATGAATCTATGAATTTATCCAAATTTTCGGATATATTCTTCTGCTTCGCGAACAAGGTCTGTATTCCCAATGAATAAAGATGTTCGTTGATGCAGGCTACGTGGATGAAGATCGAGAATATCTTCCTTGCCATTGGAAGCTGCTCCACCAGCCTGTTCAGCAATGAACGCCAACGGATTCGCTTCATAGGTAAGACGCAGTTTTCCTTCCGGTTTGGAAATATCCGAAGGGTAGTAGAAGATTCCACCAGAAAGCAATGTACGGTGGAAGTCCACTACCAGAGAACCAACATAACGCATGGAAATTGAACGAGTTTCACTCGTCAGGGCTTGCAGATGTTGGGTGAATTTTTGAACTCCTGGTGACCAGCGATTAAAGTAACCCTGGTTCACACTGTAGTATGTG
>DAOUGX010000557.1:0-2130 GCA_034428855.1 Anaerolineaceae bacterium
GCACCCCGGCACATACAAATTCCAGAATGCCTCCCGGGTGACATACTCATTTTCAAAATAATCGTTTTCAGTTTCAGGTCTGATGAGAATATCCATAGTATTCCTTTGAATGTTTTGATCTTATTATAAATTCAATAAGGGAGATTAACGAATTATCTTCTGCAATTTGCAGGGATCGAAAGAAAATTCCCAATAAAAATGCCCAAAGATCATCCGAAGGGGTGGAACCGGGACCCTCCACTACAGATTTACTCCTAAAAAAACGGAATGATTGTATTTGATCTTACTTATAACTATACTGAATATATCCATCCAGGATTCATCCAGGTTTTTCGTTTAGCAGGATTGGAGCTAATTTTAGAAAAACAAGGAGTTAATTATGTATAAGATCCGATTTTTTCTTTTTGGATTAGTGACAGGCCTGGTTTTGGTTGTCGGTATTTTATGGATCGGAAATGTTCGAAATGCATATGCAGAACTTGACCAGCAAGCCATAGAATCTACCCCATATCCACTATCAGATAATGGAGATTCCAGCTCTCCTGAATTGGTATCCTCTGGAGATAATGAGGACTCAGCTTTAAACCTTCCATCCGATCTGCAAGAACCGAAAGCATTTTCCACACCCATTCCAGGTGAAACTCTGGTTTTCTTCGCACCATCCGATACGAATGGCTCCGCAACAGTCGTTTTCCTATATAACACAGATGTTGTGGACCACACAATAGCACTGAATGGGTATACCAATAGTGGATTATTGGTAATTTCCCAAAATATTGTTTTAAGTGCAATGCATTTTATTCGCATTGTTAGCGATCCAGTTGCAGCTGATGCACCACCAAGTTGGGTAAGCCCTGCATCGATAGTTGTCAATTTCACTGATTCGACCAGTTTAGCCAGTCTTTCATTACCAAAAGGTGTCAAGATGGATGGATATATCCTGTTCAACCCTGACACCAAAGTGGTTAATCCTCAAAGCGATCAAGGTGCTGTTCCGCTCCGTTTCAGTACTGATCCTGCAACAATTTTCTTGCCATCGGTAATAAATTCACCATAGAATCTTTAGAGAAAAGCAAGAAACACAAAAAAACTCATAAGCACATCAGCTACTTTATGCTTGGTCCAAAACGGGAACACCCTCGAAAACACCCACACATCTACAGCTGCTGCCAACAACGCCCCGATTGCATACGCCAGATAATCCCACGGATCAAATGTGGATCCCAACACAGGGATTCCAAACAATTGACAGGTTTCTGCAATCGCTGGTACAACAAACACAATGGTTGCTTTCACCGACCAATGGTGCAGGAAAGGTAACTGGACCTCGCTCACGCAAATCATAAAATAGAAGGTAAACGGAAGAAGGATATCGGAGAAGTAGCTGTAATACAAATGGAACCACTCACCATCTAAATAACTTCCCACTCTGAAAATATGGACGGCAGCTGTCAGGATCCAAATGCCAATAATGATACCAATACGTTTACCGGATCCTAAGATCGTCCTGAAGGGATTTACCTCTTGGTTTTTCACAATTATTACTGCTTTTTAAAAAAATTTGTTACTGGCAGCAGTGTCCAACCCACCAAACCGACTGTTGCCAACCAGCGCACAATCATTGGCCAGGATGATTTCCAGATCCATAATCCCACCATGATGGGTAATAAAAGCACCCAGACAATAATCTCCTGCCATAAAGGTAAAGCACGTACCCAATTCCACAATTGATCCAACAAGGCTGGATTAACGATCATTGTGTAAGCCAGACCAATCCAAAGGACTGCAAAGACCACCAGGGAGTAAATGGTCAAAATTCGTGGTACCGTAACATCCCAGAAGGTAGCGCTTCTCATCGTTATCTCCCAAATCAACAAAGTGAATGGACAAATATCATCATACCATTTTCCACCTCACCAGGTCAATTGAGAGTATTTTACTGACATAACAATACATACTATTGAGAAAAAACTTCCAACAGCTCTAAATCTCACAGGCATTCTTATCCCCCATTTCAGTTTTCCGACCTTCAGTTTTGAGATTTCAGCTATCAGCCATGGCTCAAATAAAAAAGCTCCTCGAGTAGGACTCGAACCTACAACCTAGCGGTTAACAGCCGCCCGCTCTGCC
>DAOUGX010000558.1:0-2302 GCA_034428855.1 Anaerolineaceae bacterium
GTCTTACCATTCAAATAATAGATCGTTTTTATCATACATTAATTCTACGCCTGATTTTTAAAATTGAATTATTTCCGAGCGAATTTTATTCTCAATATGATGATAGGTTATAAATGACATCCATCAGGATGTCTTCAATCTGTTCAAAGGCAGAATAACTGAATTTTATGGCTTTTACATTGCGAGCAATCCGAGTTACCTCACCAAATCCATGCTCTGGCAGATTCCGGGCATTGATTAAAAATTGCATCAACTCCAAACCAGCGGCTGCCGGGGTTAATTCTTCCCAGGTTAATTGACCGCCCGCTTGATAATGTGGAAACAGGATCAGTTGAATGGGTGGCTGGTCATAATGATTATCTGGATTAAAGAGAATCGGGTTGACCAGATCAGAATGACTGCCACATAAAAAAAGATGATCCGCTGTCTGATCCTTAATGTAGGGATTCAGGATCTGGTGTGAGGGTTTCTTTAAATGAAGTGGACGATAAAACGAGATCATCTGATTGCTTTCCCAGGGGAAATAGACAAATTCATCACTGAAATAATCACAACCTTTGGCGACCATCCAGGCGGTGAAAGTACTTTTGCCAAAACCGATCCCACCGGGCACCAGAATTCCAATTTGCCTGTACCCCAATCCACCTGCATGCAACAGTAATCCATCTTTACTATCGTAAGCCAGTTGATAACAAATTTTGCTCAACAATATTTCTAAAAAATCAACCTGGTTGGTGGACTGATAAACAGGCCGACCGTCCAGCAGAATCCGGTACGTCGGTTGCGGTGCATGGGTCAATTCCACCTGAATAGTGAAAATGCTTTCTTGCGTGACTGGTGCTGGAAAAGGGTAGATTATCCGCTCCAGTAGTTCTTCGATAGCAGGATGATTAAAAACCACAGTAACTGCCTTCCCGGCATATTGTATGACCCTTTTCCCAATCGACTTCATTCCAATAAGATAGCTCCATGTTTTTTAAAGAGCGTTATTGTCTCCAGGACATCCTGCTGGATGTTCTCACCGGCTTCGGGAAATGAATCCTTCAGTAGTGAAATCATTTCCTGTAAGTTACTTTGTCCATCACACAGCTGCCAGATCAGGGATGCTGTTTGGTTTAGGTATAAAATATTGGTGGTCTTAGGGTTGAATAACAACAACTCTTCGTCCATTTTTTCAAGCCGATAATCCTGATTGCGAAGGGGTATCAATTGATCCAAAGGTTAGTTCTCCTGTTCGCTTAATTATTACCAGTTTTCAACCGAATTTTCATGTGCACGATCACGATACTGAATAAATTCAGCATATGTTTGAGCCAATTGTACCATTTGGCCTGAACGCGACCATTTCCGTACTGTAAGTACAAGACCCAGCCGGATGGGAAACAGGTTTCCTTAAACCATTGCCACCGCTCACCAGTCCTTACATCCCGCATCGGAATGCCTGGCCAACCACGATAAGGTCGGATTCTGTTCTCAGTTTTCTTTCTGGGTTCTATTTTGGCAATCGTGATTAATTGGCTGGATAATGGAAAGATTTCATGCAGCGCTGCCAGTGTATGTCTGACCAATGGGTACTGTTGATTCAGGAATATCCAATCGATTTCATGTTGGAATTTCTCAGAAAAATTGCAGATATCTGCCACCCAGATCATGCGCAATGGTTCCAGATTATGATAGGAAAAGAAGGTATGCCGGCAAAGGTGATACAGGAATTCCCCCGGGTTGATCGTCTGGACTTTTATGCCTTCTGCTAATTCAATCTCCTGATGCGGTAACCTTAAAGTTTCAAACTGCCCCCAATAGTCTTGCCTGCCTTCCGGTAACAATCGGTGGTGAACTTCCAACGAAATGGTGAATCCTTCTATCTGTTTTGAAAAGGTTGGCAGGTGCAATTCAGAGGGATGAAAGAACTTGTCAATGATCTGGCGGAAGCCGTGTTGTGTCAGGATTTCTGTGACCCAGTCACAATCCTTCGACCTCACCAGTAGATCCACATCTTTCATCGGACGCAAAGCAGGGGATGGATATAGCCAATGACCCAGGGCTGCGCCTTTTAAAATGAGGAAGGGAATCTCATGCTTGGCGAAAATACTTTGCAGCTCTACCAGGGTTCTGGTGCGCACTTCGTTAATTAACTTATGGCGTAAAGCCAGAGCTGTTAAATTTCTTTGAATATCTGCTGGAATTTCAGCACCCGCTTTGCGCAAATGAAAATACAGTAGAGGTGCCATTCCATGCATTTCAACTTCGTTAATCACCTTCGTCCAGTCGGAAATCGCGTTGGCGTACCGGTGAATTTGTA
>DAOUGX010000559.1:0-1899 GCA_034428855.1 Anaerolineaceae bacterium
CTGAATGGGCAGGTTTTGCTCAATAATTTTGATCTCCTGGGACTGGTCTCTGTGCCATTATTGTTAGGGTTTCTCATCGTAGTGACCTTCAATCTCATCATAACCAGATTGGCAGGACTGGCATATAAAGAAGGTGTCATCACTGTATTAATTGGCTCTTCCAGTCATTTCGAAATAGCCATCGCTGCTGCCGTCGCAATGTATGGTGTCGGTTCTGTAGCAGCATTAGGAACCACCATGGGACTTTTCTGGGAAGTCCCCATTATGTTAGGTCTGGTTGAACTGGCTAAGTTCTTGAACCGGAAAAATTTCTGGAGATCACCAAAACCTGAAATTGCAGGTTAGGTCAGATATTAAACAATCACAATTTTTTACTATATTTTAGAATTTTTACTTTTTTTTCGAAAGAACATGTATTGATGATCAGCAATTAAGGAGTGACAAATGTTAACCATTAAGATTTTGGGTGGTGGCTGTGCAAATTGTAAAAGGCTCGAATCACAAACCCGCAAAGTAGTTGAAAGATTAAATATGGAAGTGGAAATCATAAAAGTAACCGATCATTCCCAAATTATGGAATACCCCATTTTATCCACCCCGGGACTGGTTATCAATGAGAAAGTCATGAGCAGTGGCCGAATACCGAGTGAAACCGAAATTGAGGGTTGGTTAATTTCAAATTAATTGAAATATGGTGGAGAAATTGACATAAATTTTGTCTGCAAATATGGAAACAATATTTTCAACGATTACATCATTATTGTCGGCAGGTTGGCTCAGTCTCCTGGACTATCTGGCAGCTCACGTTCTGCTTTGTCTGGTTCCAGCTTTTATCATTGCAGGCTTTATGAGTGCCATGATTCCCAAAGAAACGATTACCCGCTTTTTAGGTCCAAAAGCCAGTAAATGGATCAGTTATCCAGCAGCTTCTGTGGGTGGTTTTATTTTAGCCGTGTGTTCCTGCACTATTTTGCCTTTATTTGCTGGTATATGGAAGCGTGGTGCAGGTCTGGGACCTGCTATCACCTTCCTGTTTGTTGGTCCTGCCATTAATATTCTGGCCATAACCTACACTGGGGCAGCGATCGGTTTCGACATTGCAATGGCACGTCTGGTACTTTCAATATCCTTTGGCATTCTGATTGGGTTGACCATGGCGTGGATTTTTCGAAAAGAAGAAACCGAACGTGTAACACAAATGCAGAAAGATGGTGTTTTCGATCAGACAGCACAGGTAAAACCGGCCATCTGGTGGCTGTTTTTCTTATTAATTTCCACTCTGATAGTAGGAACCTTGCAAATTCCATTGTTTACCAATGTATATCTGAATTTGCCTTTACCATTCAAACCAGCAGGATATTTTATTTCTCTTCTTAACGCTTCCAATCTTTCCATTCAGGGAGCAGTCCTTATCGTTTTGCTGATGGTTATCGGTCTGTTTGCCTGGAAAGGTTTTGAAAATATTTTTGACGGTTTTAACAAATGGACACTGTCTGCTTTTCTGGCAATCGGATTGACAATCCTGATCGCGGCACCACAGGTAGCACTTTCCAGTACTTCTGTAGGTATTAATGGACGCTTTCTGGGTGAATTGATTCTTTTGGTATTAATTGCCATTTTTACAAAGAGGAATTTTAGTCCTGATGAATTAGCTGGCTGGATATGGGAAACCTGGAAATTTGTAAAACAAATTTTTCCAATCTTATTAGTTGGGGTATTTCTTGCGGGTATAGCTAAGGTGATCATCCCGGAACAATGGATTCAGTCGCTGGCTGGAAATAATACCCTGCTCGCAAATGTTATCGGAGTATTGTTTGGTATTTTTATGTATTTTCCTACATTGGTAGAGGTCCCGGTTGCCAAAATGTTCCTGGATTTAGGAATGGCTCGTGGACCGTT
>DAOUGX010000560.1:0-2727 GCA_034428855.1 Anaerolineaceae bacterium
TCCCATCCGCACCGGATTTACCAGCGAGATGGATTTTTTGTTCATATACACCTGCAATAATTTTATGCAGCCGGTTCAATTCATCGGGATTTGCCGCCATATCCAAAAAATAAATACCCATATCCCTGATATAGCGTGCATTATCGAAAATCCAACCTCCCATGACAGCTAATTTAAATTTATCCGGCTCTTGATTGAATAAATTGTTCAATTCAAATGCACAACTCTCATGCGTGTAATCAGGCACCGGTAAACGATCCAGATCACTCCAGTCTTTGATAAAAGGCTGAAAAATCTCTCCTTTTAGAGAACCAACGATCATTCTGTGCCAGATGTTTCCCCATTCATCATCATAATATTCACGATCACCTTCCATCCACCGCTTCTGCTGGAAATGATACGGTTTAAGATTAGCGAAAACAAAATCACTGATGCGATTTCGATCAAAATCCAGGCCTGGCCGTGGGGGATGTTCATGGTTGATATTGGCGAGAATTATTTCTTTCGAATTCATCCAGCTCTTACCTCATTTTTTCTTTTTCTTCAGCGAGTAATTTCATGAATTTTTTTCCATAGTCAATATAATTTTGATAACGAATCCAATCAACCGATTTTTCGGTTTGGTCGTGATGTATCACCGCGAGGTGAGGTTCAATCGAAAAACCGCCATCATAATCATTTTTTAAGAGGTCACTGACAATTCGTCTCACATATCCATGACCTTCACCAGGAAAGGTGAAAATTAACTCAGGAAAAATCTGATCAGTTTCACGAATAAATATGCAATCTTTAATATGAACATATTCAATGAATTCTTTGACATTTGAATAAAATTCCCAGGCGGACTGTTTTTTGTATGGGGGGTTCCCAATGCGATTATCTGAACCTACCGGGTTACCAGTATCGAAAAGCAACTTAAAATTGGGAGAATGGATTTTATCCAGCAAGCGTAAGGTGTGCACATAAGACAAGCCCCCATAATTCATACAATTTTCATGCAGATACAAAATATCAGCATCTTCACAGATTCTTACCAACAGAGAAAGCTTCTCAACAATGAGGTCTTCAACTTCGGGAGAATCAGGTTCTACATCTTTAACGATTTTAAAACTCATACCACGCAGGTATTTTGTCCCCAACCGCTGCATTCGAGGGATTGCTCTTTGAAGTGAGGCAACATTATCCTGGAAACCAGCTTCATCCCTGGGATCTTTACTCCAATTTGCGATTGCGCTGCCAAAACAATTGATTTTGATGTTGCTTTCTCGTAATTTGTCATAGACAGTATCAAATTCACCATCGCTGATATCGGTGATATTGGTTTTATTGATGGAGCGTGATTCAATATTTTCCCAGCCAAGTTCTTTAGTTGCTTGAATTTGAATTTCTATCGAATCACCAGCTTCATCTGCAAATCCTGTGAAATACATGTTACCTCCCATGCCTACCGTATGAACTCATTATTTTCCAAAAGATTTGGAAATATCCGGAATGGAAGAAAACCCAGTGTTTTTCTTCATTTTTGATGTGCGAATTTTCCCAAGCAGTTTGCTCTTGAATAATTCAGCGTTCATTGGCATTTGAATTTTCTTATTTTGGAGGGATGAAAGCAGGATGGAGTTGCTGAGTTGAAGTTGGTTTAATCCTTCTTCCGCTTTTACCAATAATTCCTCATTCCCGCGAATTGCATTTACAAAATTTTCAATCATGATTTTGTGACCGGGCAGGCCATGGTGTTCATATGGAATTTCCATCTCTTCACATTCTGTAAATGCATAAGGATCAGGTGACGTTTTAATGTGATCCAGCATGGAAGTTTTGTTTTTCCAGAATTTGAGGTTATTATTTTCGAAAACAATTTTCCCTTTTTCGCCAATGATTTCCAGGCGATTGGTTCCCGGCGACTCTCCTGTGGAAGTGATGAAATGCCCAACCATACCGTTTGGGTATTCAAAGTAAGCTGTTACTTCATCATCAACTTCAATTTGATGGTATTTTCCCAAGCCAGCGAAACCGGTAACTTTTTCTGGCATTCCAAAAAACCACTGGAAAAGATCCAGATTGTGCGGGCATTGATTGATTAGAACACCACCACCTTCCCCTTTCCAGGTAGCACGCCAGTTTCCATTATCGTAATAGCTTTGGTTGCGGAACCAATTGGTTATGATCCATGTCGCCCGGATTAATTTTCCCAGTTCTCCCCCATCGATCATTTGTCTAATTTTTTGCCAATATCCATAGGTTCTCTGTTGAAACATGATGGCAAATAACAGATCAGGATATTGATTGAGGGCAGCTTTGTATTCTCTGACCATTATTAATCCATCACTCATATGCGCAGCGATAGGTTTTTCGGTAAGAACATGAATTCCTTTACGAAAACAAGCCAGGGCAATCGGTGTGTGCTGGTAATGGGGAGTTGCTATCAGAACTCCATCCAATTCGACAGAATTAATCATTTCTTGATAATTTGTAAATAGTTGAACTGTAGAGGAGGAATAATCCTGCATTCGTTCAGGAAGAAGATCGCAAATAGCCGCAAGTTGTACTCCAGGAATCGTCAATATATCTTTAACATGTTGGCTCCCCATAGCGCCAACCCCAACCACAGCTAAGCGTACGACTTTATCCATGAATGACCTCCGTTTTTGTTTAGGATACTATTTATTTTTATGATCAGCTATTGCCAAACGATCGTTAACTATTGGTCGATATTCAATTTACGCC
>DAOUGX010000561.1:0-2885 GCA_034428855.1 Anaerolineaceae bacterium
GATGGAAAATTGATTTCATATGTAGCACAAATCGGTGAAGGTGAAGGATGGCGAAATGAGAATATTTGGATCGTTCCAGTGGATGCCAGTCGACCAGCGAAAAATTTGACAGAAAAATATGATTTACACGTCAATGGCAGTACGCTGAACGATAATGGTCCTGCCCCTTTGGTTTCACCTTTCTGGTCATCGGATGGTAAATGGCTCTATTTTCAGATGGCAAAGCATGGCAACGTCCTTCTCATGAAAATAAATATTGAAACCGAAGAATTAGTCCCGGTCGTGGATGTTGTTGGTGTGGTTGGTAAACCGATGTTTGATGGTTCGCAATCGACCTTAATGCACTTACTGGGTCAACCAATGACTTTCCCTCAGATCCATATCCGAAAGATAAATGATGTTGGAAAAGGGACTCAATTAACCAAATTTAATGAAGAATGGTTTTCAGGTTTAAATCTTGGAGAAGTGGAGGAAGTTTGGTTCAAAGGCAGTGATAATAATGACTTGCAGGGATGGATCCTAAAACCACCTGGTTTTGATCCTCAGAAAAAATATCCATCAATTCTTGAAATTCATGGTGGCCCGATCACCCAGTATGGAAATTTCTTCATGCATGAATTTTTCTTCCTGGCTGCCAAAGGGTATGTGGTCTACTTCACCAACCCACGCGGTGGAACCGGTTATGGGGAGTCCCATACCAAATCTATTCACGGTGGAAAATGGGGTACGAAGGATTATGAGGATCTTATGTGTTGGGTGGACTATGTGGAAAAATTACCTTACATTGATTCTCAAAAAATGGGGGTAACCGGCGGTAGCTATGGCGGATATATGACTCTATGGATCATCGGTCATACACATCGGTTTAAAGCAGGCGTAGCGCAAAGAGTGGTCAGTAATCTGATCAGCATGTGGGGTTCCAGTGATTATAATTGGAGCTTCCAGGAAATCTTTGGTAACCAGCCACCATATGAAAATATCGAAGTTCTTTGGGAAAATTCTCCTTTAAAATACATGGGTAACACAAAAACACCTACTTTAATCATTCACAGTGAGAATGATTTTCGCTGTCCTCTCGAACAAGGGCAACAAGCATTTGTGGCATTAAAGAGACTGGGTGTCGACACAAAATTTGTCGTCTTCCCGGAAGAATCACATGGTCTTTCACGAGGAGGACGCACCGATCGACGGATTGTGAGGTTAAACGAAATTGCTGGCTGGTTTGAGAAATATTTGAAATAACCAGTAAAAATCGAGGATGAAAATTCCTCGATTTTTCTTTTTTGACAATCATTCGAAATTTTATTTATAATCAAATTATGCTTTCTACAAAAAATTCAGGAATAATATCCAGCATATTAATAGGAATTGTGTTTTTTTTGAACATTCAGGCAGGTATAGATTTTTTTCTGTTTCCTGATAAATTTGTACCTGCATATGAATTAATCGGAGTTCCAGGCGAAATCTCTGTTGCCGGTGTTGGGATTTTATTTCTCATGTGGAATGTTCCTTATGCTTTTGCTCTGTGGAACCCTTTAAAGAACAAGATTTCGTTATATCAGGCAACTATCATGCAGATGATTGGCGTCGTTGGTGAAACCGTTTTATTTTTCCGATTTTCCCACCTGGAACACCCATTCCTGGCAGCATCCATTTTAAGATTCATATATTTTGATTCTGCTGGTCTAATCTTTCTGTTCATCGCAATCTTTTTAATAATCCAACCAATAAAGAAACAGCGTGGGAATGAATCCCACGCTGTTCGATCTTGATTGAAAAAGATTTAGCGTACGGCTGGTGGATTTTCTCGATCCGCTGAAGGATCAAAGATATGGAAATTATCCATATTGAATGCCAGTTTGACTTCATCGCCCATGTGGAATCGAGTACGAGGATCTACACGACCAACAAAATTATGTTCGCCAGCAACCAGATAAAGATAAATCTCATTACCCATTAATTCCGTGAAATCAACTTTTGCAGGAACATCAGCAACAGTCACATCTGGTGGAATAAATAAGGGATTGTGAATATCTTCAGGACGAATACCAAAGATGACATCCTTGTCAACCAATTTCATGTATGGTTCTGATCTTCCATCAGGAATTTTGACTGAAAAGGCACCGGCATCAACCATCAGGCTACTTCCATCTTTGCGAAGTTTTGCAGAGAAGAAATTCATGGCTGGTGAACCGATAAACCCGGCAACAAACAAATTAGCAGGATAGTCATACAACATTTGTGGTGTATCTAATTGTTGCAGAAGACCTTTGTTCATAACCGCGATACGGGTAGCCATTGTCATAGCTTCTGTTTGATCGTGAGTTACATAAATAAATGTGGTCTGCAAATTCTGATGTAATTTGCTGATTTGAGCACGAGTCTGAACGCGTAATTTTGCATCCAGGTTTGACAATGGTTCGTCAAATAAGAAGACTTTTGGCTCACGAACGATAGCACGTCCAACTGCCACGCGCTGTCTTTGACCACCAGATAATTCTCTTGGTTTTCGTTTAAGTAAAGCTTCAATACCTAAGATTTCAGCTGCTTCCTCCACTCGACGTTTGATCTCTTCCTTTGGAGTCTTGCGTAATTTCAAGCCAAATGCCATATTGTCATAGACAGTCATATGAGGATAAAGTGCATAGGATTGGAAAACCATTGCTATATCGCGATCTTTCGGCGGAACATCATTAACCACCGTATCTCCGATCAATACTTTTCCATCCGATACTTCCTCAAGACCTGCCAAACAACGTAAAGCAGTTGTCTTTCCACACCCAGAGGGTCCGACCAGAACAAGAAATTCCTTGTCCTCGATTGCGATATTCAGGTCATTTAATGCCGTAAAATCGCCAAAACGTTTCCAAACATGATCATAAGTT
>DAOUGX010000562.1:0-3658 GCA_034428855.1 Anaerolineaceae bacterium
TCCACATGCTTCAAAAATTGGGGATTAAATAGTAATAATTCGTAGAAAAAACAATATCATCTTTCTCTTCTACAATAATTCTTCTTTATCCTGAAAAAATATTCCTACTTGTAATCTTCATCGAATAAAAATATATTATTTGATTAAATAGGTTTTGTGAAGATCTTCGGGAGGGTCTCATGGATAATTTGAGAGAACCATATTGGTCTACACCGATTGAAGATTTATTTTCATTATTAGGCACCTCGGAGAATGGGTTAAGCTCTGACAAAGCACATCAAAGGCTGATTGAGGTGGGTCATAATTTGTTGGTTTCCAAGGAAAAAGTTAGCCCTTTGCAACTGTTTTTGAGCCAATTAAAAAGTCCAATTATGTTGATTTTGCTTTTTGCCACTGTAATTTCAGCCTTTTTAAAAGATTGGGCAGACGCGGTAATCATATTACTCATTGTATTGGGGAGTACCATTCTCAGTTTTTTTCAGGAATACAATGCGAATAATGCAGTTGCGAAATTAAAAAATCAAGTTTCACTCAAATCTGAAGTGATTCGTGATGGAATAATTAACCTTCTTCCATCTGAGGAATTAGTTCCTGGGGACATTGTTTTACTATCGGCAGGAAGTCTTATCCCTGCTGACAGTGTGGTAATTGAAGCTAAAGATTTCTTTGTTAATCAGGCAGTATTAACTGGAGAAACCTTCCCGGTGGAGAAAAAACCAGGATTGGTTGATAAAGTCACTGGGTTATCGGAACAAACAAATGTTATTTTTATGGGTACGAATGTACGTAGTGGGAGTGCGAAGGTACTGATTGTTGCAACTGGATTAAAAACATCGTTTGGACAAATTGCCAATAAATTAACCTTACGCCCACCTGAAAACGAATTTCAGCGGGGTATAAAAAAGTTAGGTTACTTATTAACCGAAGTCATGTTTATTCTGGTGATCAGTATCTTCTTCTTCAATGTGTTGTTACACAAACCGGTAATAGATTCATTGTTATTCTCTATTGCGCTGGCAGTCGGGTTAACTCCACAATTATTACCCGCTATTATCAATATAAATCTATCGAAAGGTTCTCAGAAAATGGCTGAACGGGGAGTCATCGTTCGCCGGCTGGAATCAATTGAAAATTTTGGAAGCATGGATATTCTTTGCACCGATAAAACAGGTACGCTTACACTTGGAGTAGTGAAATTGGATGGGGCGCTAGACGTAAAGGGAAATCCATCAAATCTGGTAAATCTGTACGCTTATTTAAATGCCAGGTTTCAGACAGGTTTAGCAAATCCAATGGACGAGGCAATTGCCAATCAGGAAATTGTGGGAGCGGGTTCTTATGAAAAATTGGATGAGATTCCATATGATTTTGTGAGAAAAAGATTATCTGTAGTTGTACATGATTCCACCACGTATATGATGATTACAAAAGGCGCTCTTGACAACATTCTGGACATCTGTTCTAGAATCCAATCAGATGGTTCTGATACTTTAATTTCAACAGCTGAACAAGAAAGAATTCAAAGATTATTTATCAATTGGAGTTCTCAAGGTTATCGTGTACTGGGAGTATCTGTCAAAGAGGTAAACCATCAGGAACATTCATTTTTAGTCAGTGATGAAACTGATATGACCTTCGTCGGATTCCTTTTATTCTTTGACCCCCCAAAAGAGGGAGTCCAATCCACAATAGAAGCTTTAAAAAAGATGGGCGTACAACTTAAAATCATTACTGGTGATAATCACTTGGTGGCACGACATACAGGTGAAGTAATTGGTTTAGGCGATTTTAAAGTCCTCAGTGGTAGTGAGTTGAATGATTTACATGATGAAGCACTTTGGCATAGTGTAGAGCAGACAACTATTTTTGCGGAGGTCGATCCAAACCAGAAGGAAAGAATAATATTAGCTTTGAAAAAAAGAGGACACGTAGTAGGTTATATGGGTGATGGAATCAACGATGCACCTTCTTTACATAGTGCCGATGTTGGTATTTCAGTGAACAATGCAGTAGATGTAGCAAAAGAGGCTGCTGATCTCGTGCTTTTAAAACAGGACCTGGATGTGTTAAGAGAAGGAATATTGCAAGGTAGAAAAACATTTGCGAATACACTCAAATATGTGTTCATGGCTACCAGTGCAAATTTTGGAAATATGTTCAGTGTTGCGGGAGCTTCTTTGTTTTTATCCTATCTGCCTATGTTGCCAAAACAAATCTTATTGATTAATTTCCTGACTGATTTACCAGAAATGATGATTGCTGGCGATAATGTTGATGATGTTTTTGTGGAACGCCCTCATCGGTGGAATATTGATTTTATACGGCGGTTTATGTTGATATTTGGTCCACTTAGTTCATTCTTTGACTTTGCGACATTTGCCGTTTTGATATGGATGATGAAAGCTGATGAAATGACATTTCATACTGGTTGGTTCATTGAATCAATTTTATCCGCTGGGTTGGTTGTTTTCGCTATCCGGACACACTTGCCATTTACACGGAGTAAACCTAGTAAGTCTATGCTGAGAATGACAATATTGGTTATTCTGATTTGTTTGGCTTTACCGTATACACCACTTGCAGGTGTGCTAGGATTCAAACCCTTATCCTTTATCTTCCTATTGGCAATATTTGGTATTGTTGCATCCTATTTTATAGCTGCAGAATTCATGAAACGCTGGTTTTATGAAAAATATCAGGTTTGAACATGAAATCTACTATAAAAGCTAATAAAATATTTCCTTCTTTAAAAAAAATTGCTCTTTTGGTAATTCTCGGGGTTGCTTTGCATCTGCTTTTACCTCAGATCACCAACCTTGAACATTCCGTACTGGTTCTCAGAACATTGATACCATGGGCAGTAGGATTGGCCATCATCTCTCAGTTTATTAGTTATTTGGGAAGTGGATATTTGCTCAGCAAAGTATTGGCTTTGTCAAAGCAATTTGTGAAATTACTCCGCAGCACGATAATTGTTTTAGGTTCAGCAAGTATAGGTATGATTGCGGGTGGAATGATTGGTAGTTCTGCTGCAATTTTCAGATGGACCAGTAAATCAAACAACCATCCAGAAGGTGCTTTCATGGCCAGTATTCTTCCATCCCTTATTAATGATCTGGTTTTAGTGGTAGTATCCATGTTTGGTTTGATTCATTTATTAATAGTTCATAAATTATCAAAAACACAATTAATCGGATTCATTTCAATAATTCTTTTATTAGTATTTGTTATTGGACTTGGTATTATGTCCCTCCGAAATCGAGAAAAAGCAATCGCTATCGGAATAAAGATTTCAACTTCGATGATGCATATAATTCATAAACCTATTGATATAACCAGCTATCGAAAAATATTCCAGGACTTATTTACATCCTGGGATACCTAACGCAGCAATACCTGGCAAAAACCTTTATCCGGTGCATTCATTAATATCATTTTTGATATGCTCACCCTATATTTTTTGTTTATCGCTGCTGGACATCGGGTGAGTTTTGGCGTATTGTTAACTGGATATGGATTACCCTTACTTCTGGGAAAAATGGCATTTATGATCCCGGGTGGTGTGGGTGTAATTGAGAGTACTATGACAGGATTGTATACCGGGTTAGGTATTTCGAGTTCTGTTGCAGTGGTGGTCGTGTTAGCTTACCGAATTATC
>DAOUGX010000563.1:0-2770 GCA_034428855.1 Anaerolineaceae bacterium
GTGTTTCAGGATCCTCAAAAACCTGTCCCACATGTTTTGCTAAAACACTGATCGGGTGATCCAGGGTATCTAATCCTGCAATTTCTATTTTTCCAAAAAATCGACCACCGTAAAATTGAGGGACGATCCCATTTAATGTGCTGCAGAATGTGGTTTTACCGGCTCCAGTGGGTCCTATCAAACCAAAAAATTCACCTTTTTTAATCGTTAATGAAACATCAGATAAGACTAATTGTTCAGATCGTGGGTAGGAAAAACTTACATTTTCAATTACAGCGATATTTTCATGCATAAGTCATCCAATCTATAAAAACAATCTGGCTGTCAATATGAATTGACAGCCAGAAAAAATTAATTGAACTAATAAACGCCTTCGGTTGGTTTTACCAATCCAATGGCTCGTAAACCTGCGATAACACCAGTACCAATTACTGCACCAATGGCAGCACGTCCCAGGAATTCGATTGGAATTACGGAACTTAACATGATCCAGACTTCCTCTGGCCAGTTATACATAGTATAGGTAAAAGCACATTGAATAGTATGGGCTAAACCAAAAACGATCCATGTTCCTAATGCCAATCCTGCTGCTACCAAACCCAGGTTCTTGCTGCCAACCCATTTCACTACCAATGATCTGGTTGGTAGTATGAATAACAGGATGGAAGACCAGTTGACAAAAGTACATAGAACTGCCCACTGCAGTTTAATTCCATTGACGAATACTGCCCGACCGGCATAGACAAGGAAACCAATGATGGTTACAACAATAACACCAATCCACCATGCCTTCCTGGAAGCATTTTTGGGGCTCATGACACCAGCAGCAAAACTCGCCACGACTGCACCTAAAACAGTGATAAACCAAACACCCGCGGTGTGTGGAGCGACAAACACACCGATTAATGCCCCGATTCCAGAAGCAATTGCGCCGGCGATTGGACCCAGAACCCAACCAATCAAACCTAATACACCCTGATTCATGGGGAATGAACCTCCGGATGCCATTACTACGGAAAACGGAATAAATGCTAATGCAGTTACTACTGCAGCCAATACAACGATGTAAGCAATTGGTGCTCCATCGATCGACGCTCCCCCAACATTCTTAACCTCTCGTTCTTTACCTTTTGGTTGTTCTGACATTTTTATCTCCTTAATATTTTGATTGGGTTTTTTGAAACAAACAGACAATTTATTTCTCTCATCCACCTCCTTTTGTTCTTTCTTCAGTGAAGCTAATCAGTAACTTACTTAATTCTTTGGATACACTTCTAAATGTGATAGATCGCTAAATAAATCGTTATTGAGGATTGTTTAAAATATTCCAGATGACAGTAGCAACAACACCAATCAAACAAGCATCTTCCCGATAAATGGATGGGATGATTGGACAACCCTTTCGTTGCCAGGGTAACGCTCGGTTTTCAACTTCACGGGTTAGAACCGGGGAAATATGATCAAAAAGAACACTTAGAGGGCCACCGATGATCACATACTCAGGATTAAGAAGGTTAATATAGTTTGCAATCCCAATTCCCAACCAGATTGCTGTATCGTCCAATGCACGATTAATTTGCGAATTCCCGGATTTCGCCAGAGCAACGACTTTGTCCAGGGTCAAATTATCATAGGTTGTTCCAGGTTCAAGATGATGACCTGTGTTTTCAATTCGATTGATAATGGACTGTAGATTAATATAAGCATTCCAGCATCCTGAGTTCCCGCAATTACACTTTTCCCCATCAGGATAAACAGAAATATGTCCTACTTCCCCAGCCAGACCAAGATTTCCTGGAAGGACGTCCTCATTTACAATAATTCCCCCACTGGTTTCCCTTCCCCAGTGAATATATAAAGTTAAATCAGACTTATGGAGGTCACCAAAGTAACTCTCCCCCATGGCAGACATTCTGCCTTCATTCCCAACATAAAAAGGAATATCTTCATTTCCAGCCATTAATTGGTCCAGATCATAATCAAACCAGTTCAATTCAAATGCTGCCAGAAGTTTGTTATTCTCAATATCCACCAACCCAGGCAATCCTAAACCAAGACCAAGAACAGGCAAAGAATATCCACGAGCGATTTCACAAGCTTCGTCCATCAATTCTTTGGTGTTGGATAGTAAACCTTCAAGAGATATCCCTTTACTGAAATTGATTTCTTTTCTCCAGAGGATCTTTGGTGACACGTCGGTTACCACTGCCCTAACCCGATCCGTTTCCAGGTTTACACCCACTATTCTTCCGGCATCCGGATTGATCATGATATTAATAGAAGGGTGTCCCACTTCCTGACTTCCGGTTTTTTGCCCTAATTCAATCACGATTCCTCGGTTGATTAGTTCGCGTACGGTGGTGGAAATGGAGGCTTTGTTAATTCCTAATTGTTTAGCAATCTGTGAACGGGATATTGGCCCATTCTGATGTAAATGATTCAGAATCAGTGCTAAATTGCGGATTCGCATATCATTATGATTAATGTGACGATGTATTGGCATTTATTCTATTTTTTTAAGAAATTTGGGAATTTAATTGGTTAGTTATTTAAACTAATTAATATATTTATAGCAATTTCAGAAATCTTTGTCAACTACTAATTTGGAGTAATTTATCTGATTTATTTACGTCATTGTTAAACACCCACTGCCCGCTTACGCGGGCAGTGGGGTCTACCAATAATATTCTTGTCTGTACGTACTTACAACCTAATTCGGGAGGAGGACTGTATCAATTACGTGGATGACTCCGTTGCTGGTTTCAATGTC
>DAOUGX010000564.1:0-2151 GCA_034428855.1 Anaerolineaceae bacterium
ATGCTGGGTGTCAAGAAAAACTGGAATGACCGCATTGACCGGTTGGCAAATGTCATCACATTGGTGACATTGGGGATGATTGTCGCTCAACCCTTAGGACCAAAATTACAGAAAGCAGTGACTACCGAAGCCAACCTTGGAGAACTAAAGATCACTGAAGTGAAACGAATGAATGATCAGGGCATGCCGACCCATCGGGTTTTAACCATCAGCTGAGATAAGTTAATGATGTTTGGCTCACCCATGTCCACTGAAAAGAAACCACGTGTCTACCTGTTTTTTGGCAATGACGAATCTGCCATGGAGAAACTGGTGCAGGGATTGGTGGATAAGGTAATGGATGCAGCCATGGGGGACATGAACATTACCCGTTTTCAGGATAACCCGCGTGTTGAAGATGTGCGTGATGCAGCCTATATGATCCCTATGTTCGGCGACCGGCGATTGGTATTGGTGACCAACGCCTTCGACTGGGTAAAAGCAACGAAGAACAGGGATGTGATCATCAAATTGATGGAGGGGTTACCCGCCAGCACTGGTCTGGTGATTCAGCTCAATTTGGAAATAGACCGTGGTAATTGGAAGGATTTTTCGCAAACCCATTGGTTGCGAAAATGGGTAAAAGACCAGCCAGGTGGGGTTGTTTTTCAAAAAGAGTGCAGTCTGCCAGGAATTGGACAGATGCCGGGTTTAATCATGAAGGAAGCGTCTCAGAAACAAGGTGCTTTCACTTTCGATGGTGCCCAGGAACTTGCGAAAGTAATTGGCAATGATACGCTGATCGCCAACCTGGAGATTGATAAATTATTAAATTATGTCGATTATAAACGTCCGGTTACAGCAGAAGATGTGCGTCTGTTAACCCCGGATATCTCGCTGACGAATGTCTTTGATATGGTGGATGCCATCGGAGAACGCGATATCCCCAGGGCGGCCCAATTATTGCATCGTCTTTTAGAGACAGAGATGCCAATCCCGCTGTTTGGGATGGTTATCCGTCAGTTTCGTCTCCTGCTTTTGGCGCGTGAAGTGCTGGATCAGGGAGGTCGGAAACAAGCCATTGAAAAATCTCTGAAAGTGCACCCATTTGTGGCGGAGAAACTGGAAAAACAGGCAACCTTATTTGAAATGAACCAACTGAAAGAAATTTACCACCGTTTATTGGTCACCGATGAAAACATGAAAACCGGTCAAATGGATCCAAAACTTGCCATCGAGATGTTTGTGAGTGAAATGTCAACTGTTTGATCAGGCACTATTCTTGCAACGTATTTATGATCAAAACCCTTATTATCTGAAACAGGGTTGAGGGACTGACGGCAGACCCTCACGCTGGAACCTGTTTCACCAGTAAAAAAGGACGGATAGTATGCAAAAATGGCGCTGGATTTTAACGACTCTGATATTGTTTAGTTTGATTGCGGGGATTCAACCGGTCAACACCATGGCCGCTCCTCCTCCCCCTTCCGAAGATCAGTCTTTGGCTGAAAGTACACCGGAACCAAAGGAATTTGATGCTGCTCTGGTACAGGCATTGGAAGATCGCCTGCAACAGATCGCGATGTCAAAAACTGAAGTTCTGGCTTTTGTAATATTTGAACCCTTTATTGATTATGTGAGTTACTCCCAGGATGGACAAACTGCACTGCTCTGGTTGGGACTAAGAGACCCCCAAACCGGAGAGGTGATTGAAACTGAACCAGGTTTGGCTATTGCAAAAATTGACAGCGTGCAAAAAGCTCTGGACGGCAGTAACAACTGGGATCTGACCCTGCAAGCAGATATGGATTGGCAAAGTCAGTTTGATTTGTTGCCGGAGGAACTGATTACAGAGGATCTTCGCAACCGATTTTATGCTGAACCTGAATCAGAAGCCAAAGCTGTTACGGTCTATCGAGGTTATAAACTTCCCTGGGCTGGCGGAGTTACTCACCGTATTACCGGTAGCATCGGTCATTTTTTGGTTTACAACTCCTGTTCGGAAGCTTCCTGCCGGTATGCGTATGACTTTTCCAGCCGTACTGCCACCACACCTGCCACCATGTTCCCATTACTGGCATCCAAAGGTGGTACTGTCTATAAATGGCGGGACGACGTACCGAACAACAGTGAATCCGGCTCCAATTACATTGTGTTAAAAGATGAATCCAC
>DAOUGX010000565.1:0-2774 GCA_034428855.1 Anaerolineaceae bacterium
GCAGTTTGCATGGAAACAGGTTTTCGATAAACACGCCGGATGGTCATGGTTGAAAATGCATCCGCCACAGAGATGATCCGTGCCCCGATAGGAATTTCTTCCCCGACCAGACCATAAGGATATCCACAACCGTTATAATGTTCATGGTGAGCCTCGACAATTGGTCGAACCGAATCCAAACTTCTAGAAGGTTCCATAAGCGTTGCACCATATCCAGGATGACGGCGAATGATCTCCCATTCTTTCTCTGTTAAGGGGCCAGGTTTTATTAATATCTCTCTCGGTACAATCGCTTTTCCGATGTCATGTAATTTTGCTGCTAATTTGATTTCTTTGATATGTTCTTTGGAAAGCCTCATACGGTCTGCTATGCGTAATGCCCAGAGGGAGGTTTCATCACTGTGAATACTTTGGTCCCATCGATCAATTGAATCCGCTAATTTAAGCAAGGCATTTTCATAATTACTTTGCATGGATGGCAAAATTTTGCTGTAATAAACTTTCGTTCCTGCTAATTCAGGTATAAATGGAGTGCCTGTAATATCCGCTAAATTTTTTTGTCCCCCAACCGGCAGATTACGATGATCCAAAACGAAAAGTCCTATAGAATTTTCAATTGGATTTATTTCAATTGGAATCATAAGGAAATTTGATGGAGCTTCCAAAACTGGAGCTTCTTCCTTCATGTCAGTATAGTTAAAAGATTGCTTTTTACAGTCGGCTGGATTTTTACTCATATTTACCATTAATTTTTTTAATTACACAGCACAGGCACTGTCTCTGTTACAGGTGACTTGTTAATAATTTTTATTACCTGGTTTGAAAATTCTTCCAGTGATTGTGCTCTAATAAGTTTTATTCTATTTTTTAAATCATTGGGAAAATGAAATCTTTCCCCACAATAACCAGTTTCAATACATCGTTCAGGATTATTTAATAAATCTATGCAGAATCTTTTATTAATTACTGCAGCATGAATCAAGCGACTGAATTCAACTTTGATTGCTTCATCCGGATCAATCCTCAAGGCATATTGTGAGGTGGAATAATCATTGAAATAAATATTTGATGGCATCAGAACTCCTTTCGTTTTTGGCTAAGTGACCACAATAGAGTCACAACACCAATTGAAATCAGGATATCTCCTATACTGAAAGCGACTTTATAAGGAATCCAATTTGGCATGGTGAAAATATCGGATAAATATACTAATACAGTGTCTTCAGGAAGCAGAATTCGGTCTTTTGTGAGACCTAAACGTGATCCAACCTCCCAAAATTCGATTGGTTGTGTTGGTACCATTTTTTTCAGTGTTTCTGGTTGTATTGGCATCCACCCACCGTTAAGTATAATTACCATAAAATTGGAAAGCAAACCCAATCCTAACGCCCAAAATCCAGAAGTGTTAATGTTTACTATTGTGAACACCAGTAATCCTGCCATGGATAATACTTGAACAAATGGAATGGTATATTCTGGTATTAGTCGCCCAACAGAAGGCACAAAAAATACCAGAACCTGTGGAATTACTGAAATAAAAACAAGCCACTCCCAATTAAACGGTGGTAATTTTAAGGTTCGATTCATTAACCTGGCTCTGATAATAGTAGCAAGCAGGCCAATGATGATTGCCAGTAATAAAATCATTTATTTTGATTTTTTCCGAAAAAAATGAATTCTCTTTTTGAAGAATCGGCAAATCTACTACTTTGGTCAGATTTATTTATCCGCCATTTAAGCCGGTCGCACCTGGAGCTCCAGCACCTAAAACAAATAATACCAGCATCATCAAAAATAATACCATGCGGACATCAACTGATTTGAAAATGGAAGCTAATTTGGTAGAGAGTTTAGAGGTCATGAGTTTGCTCCTTAAATTAAATTTGTTTTTATTGAAGACTTATTATTTAATAACCTGGTCTCAAATCAGGCATTAAATAAGTCTCAATTTTTACTCAAGATTAAGATACCTCATAATTACCATATTTTGATAATCATGATTCGTTCTGTAACCTTAGCAGAATAGCTGAGTAAAATTATCGAATTTATTTAAGTAAGGACTGTAATAACTCATGTGTTTGGTCGGAAGGCGTTGCATTGATTTCCTGTTCCAATACCTCTACACAGCGTTGATATTGTTGCACCAATCCAGCACGATTTCCCATGGCTGCATAAATTTTCATTGCCAACCGATAGGCATCTTCCAGTAGATTATCTTCTGAAATTGCTCTCTGGCAATATTCCAAAGCTAACTCAAAATTTGACTGTTCCAAATATAGGATGGAAACTTGTAAGAGAATGTTTAAATAAATTTGACGAAGGTATTCTCTTGGACTTAATGCCCAGGTGGTATCAATTTCTGCCAAATAATTTCCACGGTAATACTTTATTGCTTCGCGATAATGGGTTAATTTTTGCACAATCTCTTGAGATTGATTCGCCAGAGCATTTTCTTTCAAAAACAATTCAACATCATAGACATAATCTACTTTGTTGTTGAATAAATAGACATTTTGAACCAGAACGATACAGTCTTTTCCCAGTGCTCGTCGTAAGCGGTACATTGTATTCTTGAATCGGAATTTAGATTCTTCGATGGAGGCATCTGGCCAAAACACAAGACTAATTTCTTCTTTTGTCAGTCCTTCAGGATGTGCTAATATCAAAAAGAATAAGTCTCTTGCCGCCTGTGTTTGCCATATCGATGAGGTGATTAATTTTTGATCGCATTTCACCTCCATTCTGCCAAAGGACCGAATCATAATTTTCGGTGG
>DAOUGX010000566.1:0-2100 GCA_034428855.1 Anaerolineaceae bacterium
AATACGCTTTCAGGATACGAGCGAAAGATATTAATGGTCAGACAGAACCCTGGCCGGCAGGTGACATTGCAGAGACAACTGTCAATTTACCAGCTACCTGTGTGCCGGATGGTTATGAAGAAGATGACAGTGACCCATCAAGTTATGTATTGTCATTGGGAGAGATTGCAGCCAGAAACATTTGTGGATTGGAAGACCCGGATTGGTTTAAGGTCAATATTGTAGAACCAGGATATTATCAGATCAGTACTCATTCATTGAATGGAGGAGCGGCTGTTAATATGACGGTCTATTATGGGGATGCAAAATCCTTTGTAACCTCCGGTGGTGCCAGTGGGGTAGGAGAAAATTCAATGTTTATATTCCTTGTGGAAAATCCAGGATTGTTTTATCTCAAGTCGCAGCCGGTCGTACCTGAGCTTGCAGGTTCACAAGCTCAGTACAACATTCAAGTTTTAAAGGTATCTGTTGTTTTCCTGCCAGTAGTATCCAGGTAAGAATACTTCCTGGTTCTGTTTCGTTGCGCATAGGTATATGAAGTGGTGGTGCCATGATAAAAACTAAACGAGTTTATGAAGATGTGGGTGAATCGGATGGCCTTCGTTTTTTTGTGGAGCGTTTATGGCCAAGAGGAATAAAGAAAGAAAATTTACACATGGCAGCCTGGATCAAGGATGTGTCGCCAAGTCCTGATTTAAGAACGTGGTATCAGCATGATGTCACCAAATGGCAGGAATTCTCCCAAAAGTACATCTTTGAACTGGAAAGTAAACCAGAAGCATGGACACCTTTAGCCGATGCAGCTTTACAAGGAACCATCACGCTCCTTTTTGCAACCAGAGATACGGAACATAATAGTGCAACTGTACTCAAATCATTCCTGGAAGAAAAGTTAAAAACCTATAAAAATGACGAAATTACTTGATAAATGATCTTAAGGTTTTAAATGGATTGGAGAATTATTTCCTGAGAGGGTATAGTATCTGGTAGATAAGGTGATCGGAAAATTTTTAAGATAAACGCTTAAGAATCTGAAAAATCGATTAAATTCATTTGGAGGTTACTATGCAACATTATCAGTATTTAATTATTGGAGGTGGCTTAACCGGGGATGCTGCTGTCAGGGGGATTCGAGAAATCGACAATCAGGGTACGATTGGAATGTTCAGCATGGAATCTGATCCACCTTATGCTCGTCCAGCTCTATCAAAAGGATTGTGGAAAGGCAGACCTATTGAAAAGATCTGGCGTAATACACAGAGTCTTGGGGTCGATTTATTTTTAGATAAGAAAATTGTCTCACTTGATGTAAATGAAAAGAATGTTTGTGATGCTCAAGGGGTTGAATATTCTTACGATAAATTATTATTAGCAACTGGTTGTTCGCCTATCAAGCTTCCTTCTGTCAATGAACGGATTATATATTTCCGTAATCTTGAGGATTATCGGCAACTACAATCACTAAGTGAAGTTGGTGAAAAGTTTCTAGTTATTGGTGGTGGTTTTACTGGTTCAGAAATAGCAGCAGCTTTAAATACATTGGGGAAAAAAGTTGAGATGGTTTTTTTTGAGGATTCAATTGGTGCGAATATTTTCCCAGCTGATCTCTCTCAATTTGTAAATAATTATTATCTCCATAAAGGAGTGGAAATTTTATCCAACGATGCTGTTGAAAATATATCCAACCTTGATGAGCATTTTGTGGTTCATACCAGATCAGGAAAAGTGTTGGAGGTAGATGGGATAGTAGCTGGCATTGGTGTACGGCCCAATGTGGAATTGGCTCAAAAAGCAGGGTTATCGATTGAAAATGGGATTAAGGTCGATCGATTTTTACAAACTTCATCAGCAGATGTTTATAGTGCAGGCGATGTGGCGAATTTCTTACATACAGCATTACAGCAAAGGATGAGGGTTGAACATGAAGATAATGCCATTCAAATGGGAAAGCAGGCAGGTAGAAATATGGCCGGAGCGAATGAAACCTACGACCATTCTCCAATTTTTTATTCCGACATGTTTGACTTAGGATATGAAGCAATTGGAAAATTGAGCAGTAAACTGGAAACGATTGTGGACTGGAAAGAACCTTTCAAAGAA
>DAOUGX010000567.1:0-1995 GCA_034428855.1 Anaerolineaceae bacterium
ATTCATAATCGTATAGTATTCGTAATCTATTGGACTTTTTCATTCTTTCCTGAACTTATATCTTTTAGATCAAACCAATAAATAATTAATATTGGGTTATTTCAATTGCAATGGATGAAATTAAATTGGGAGGGCTTGTGTGATGTCAAAGAAATTGTTTCGTTTAATTAGTTTGTTGTTAGCTTTCGTTTTCCTGGTTTCAGTTGTCCAACCGGCTTATACCAGCAATGAAGGCAAAATGCGCGTCTGGGTGGAGTTTACCCCTGGAAGAGGCGCAAAAATGGAAAATGCACTTAAAGCACTGGGGGCTGAGTTCCATTATCGCTTCGACGATCTCAACAGCTTCGTGGTAACCGTACCCGAACAGGCATTAGCCGGTCTGAGAAACAACCCGAATGTGGTCTCGATTGAAGAAGATGCAGTTCGCTATCCGGCTGCGCAAGAAGTACCATATGGGATCGATATGGTACAGGCACGCGATGTCTGGGATGCCAATCGAGATAATGTCGTTGATCCGGGTGCGCCTACAGGTGCTGGAATTAGGGTCTGTATCATTGACTCTGGTCTCTGGACCGGGCATGAAGATTTCCAAGGAATGTCGATTAGCGGAGATTCTTCCACAACATGGAACAATGACACCTGTGGACATGGCACCCATGTAGCAGGCACGATTGCTGCTCAATTCAATTCTATAGGTGTAGTCGGTGTTACACCTGGCGATGTGTCACTGCATATTGTCAAAGTCTTTGATGGCCCAGAATGTGGTTGGGCTTACAGTTCAACCCTGGCAAATGCTGCCAAACAATGTCAAACTGCAGGAGCAAAAATCATCAGTATGAGTTTGGGGGGTGCCCAGAAAAACAAATTAGAAGAAAGAGCATTTAATGATTTGTATTCAGCTGGTATCTTATCCATAGCTGCAGCCGGAAATGATGGCACTACCGCTTATAACTACCCGGCCAGTTACTCTTCTGTAGTTTCTGTAGGGGCGGTTGATGATAATAAAGCTTGGGCAGATTTTTCACAATATAACATCCAGGTAGAATTAGCTGCGCCAGGTGTAGGTGTTCTCAGTACGGTGCCATTTCTTAATAAAGCCTCAGTTACTGTAGATGGTACGACCTATAATGGACATCCCGTTGAATTTGCCGCTTTAGGAACGGTTGGTGGCACACTGGTTGACGGTGGTTTATGCACTGCCACGGGTAGCTGGGGAGATAAAGTGGTCCTATGCCAACGAGGTACAAACTCCTTCTACGAGAAAGTCATGAATGTTCAAAACAGTGGAGGTAAAGCTGCCATCATTTATAATAATATTGCCGGTGAACTACTGGCTACTCTGGGTGAGGGATACACATCTTCCATTCCAGCTATTGGCCTTACCCAAACAGATGGTGAAGCATTAGTATCAAAAACAGGGCAAAATGCCTTGGTAGAAAACACCTTCACTCCTTTTGTCAGTTCATATGAAAAATGGGATGGTACCTCGATGGCAACCCCCCATGTTTCGGGGGTAGCTGCCCTGATCTGGAGTGCATTCCCAAGTCTGACAAATGTGCAGATCCGTAATGCTTTAACGACCACGGCATTAGACCTTGGAACAGGTGGTCGTGATGTCTATTATGGATTTGGTTTGGTACAGGCAAAGGATGCTTTGGATTATCTTGGTGGTGGTTCTAATCCCACTCCGACTCCTACATTTACTCCCACACTTACCCCAACACCATCAGCGACCCCAACTACCAAATCTATGAATTTGAGTGTTATAACTGATAAATCAACCTACATTAATAATCAGACGGTTTATATCACGGTTACGGCAAAAGAAACAAATGGTGTTGTGATTTCCGGCGCAAATGTAAATGTCACAATCACGAATTCGAGCAACAAAGTGCTTGCCAGCTTGACTGGAACAACGAACACAAGCGGAGTTGTTACTTTTTCATATCGTATCAGGACCAAGACTACCGGAACTGGAACGATGACAGTTGTTGC
>DAOUGX010000568.1:0-3396 GCA_034428855.1 Anaerolineaceae bacterium
CCTAAAATCTGTCCACGATACACCACAGCAATACGATCACTGATGCGCATCAATTCATCCAAATCTTCTGAGATCAGTAATGTTGCTTTTTGATTTTCTCTTCGCGTGAGCATTTTCTGGTAAACAAAATCCATGGATGGAATATCCAGACCACGGGTAGGATTATGGGCTACCATCATGCGGGAGTCCATGGAAAAAGCACGGGCAATCATGACACGCTGAATATTTCCACCGGAGAGATTACCACCGATATCCGCTGGACCATTGGTTTTGATGTTGTATTCTTTGATATTTTTTGTAGTTTCAGAGAACACAGTCTTCCAATTGATAAATCTGCCATCACTATAGGGTTTAATGCGATGTTGACCGAGAATTAAGTTTTGTGCAACAGTCGCTTTGGGCAGGAAGCCATCACTGAGGCGATCTTCCGGGATATAAGCGAAGCCAGAGCTGAGTAAATCTTCATTGGTTTTGGAAGTGATTTCTTCGCCCAGATATGTCTTTTTGCCGCTGCTGGATGGAATAACTCCGGTGACAACTTCAGCCAGTTCCCGCTGGCCATTTCCAGCTACACCTGCAATTCCTACGATTTCACCGCCAAAAACTTCCAGGTGGATGTCTTTCAAACGGGTAACTCCGTCCTGAGACACCACATGTACGCCTTCCAGCTTGAAGATGGCTTCATCCGTGGAGGATTGGTCATAGGCTTTGCGGACGTCTGTAGCAAAATAAATGGAATTTTCAATGTCCATTTTTTCGCCTACCATGGCGCGTACAAATACTTCCTCGGAGGCGTCTTTACGATCCAGGGTGGTGATGTTTTTGCCTTCTCGTAAAACGGTAATACGATCACAAACACTGAGAACTTCCCGTAATTTATGGGTGATGAAGACAATGCTCAGACCATCATTTACCATGACTCTCAAAGATTCAAAGAGCGCATCCACTTCCTGAGGGGTCAGGTTGGTGGTGGGTTCATCGAGGATGAGAATATCGACACCGCGATAAAGCGCCTTGAGAATTTCCACTTTCTGACGAGTACCAACAGTCAAACTGCTCATGACATCGTTCAGATCAACTGTTAATCCGAAGCGTTGGCAAAGTTCTTGGATCTTTGCTGCTTCCTCATCCATTTTCATGGTGTATTTATTTTTTACATCGGTACCCAAAACAATGTTTTCAAGCACCGTAAAATTGCTAATTTGTAAGAAGTGCTGATGCACCATGCCGATACCCTGGTTGATGGCATCACGCGGGCCTTGAATACTTACTGCTTTGTCACGCAATAAAATCTCACCTTCATCTTTACGATAAAGACCGTACAGAATATTCATCAAGGTGGTTTTTCCTGCGCCATTTCCCCCTAACAAACCGTGAATTTCGCCTCTTTTCAATGCAAAAGATACACTGTCGAGGGCTACGATTTGTCCAAAAACTTTGCGTACATTTTTAAGTTCGAGGATTTTTTTATCTTCCATAACTCTCAAATACCTTTAAGCCCGGTAAATTTTATTAATAATGGTTTGCGCGAGTCCAGGCTCGTGTTTCTAAGAACCGTGCGTTGTCTTTGAAGGCAACGCACGGTTTGAACGATTTTTGATGTGAAATTACTTGATTTCGCTGGTGTCTTTTACAACTTCGATTTTTCCATCGATGACATCCTGAATGATTTGTTCTACTTCAGTAGCAACGGATGGATCAACATTCTGTAATGGGGTCTGAATGAAAGCACCGGTATCGAAACCGAGAGGATAATAACCACCTAATTGTCCAGCTTTGACACTTTCATAGATTGATTTCAAAGGAATGGTGAAATCATACAGGAAAGCAGTGATGTAGTTATCCGGAGCATAGGAGGATTTGTCAGTATATTTTGCTGTTACCAGAACTTTTTCTGGTGATGCTTTGACGGCTTCGAATAAACCAAACATACCCAGGTTCAAAGAACCAATGATTACATCACATCCTTCAGCGATGAGGGCATCAGCAACCTGACGAGCTTTGGTGGGGTCATTGAAATCACCAGCCCATACCATTTTAACTTCTACATCCAACCCTGAATCAGTAACAGCCTGTTGAACTGCATGAGCTTCAGCGTAGGAGAAGGGCAGGGTTAAACCACCCAGATAACCAATTTTTCCGGTTTGGGTAGCACGAGCGGCAACAGCACCAATACCATAGAAACCAACATGGAAATTGCGGTCAATGAACCATAAGTTGGCGGGGGCGTTTGGTAATGGATCATCACCTTCAGCGATGAAGACCACTTTTGGGAATTGGGCAGCCAGATCGGCTGTTTGGGTTACAAATTGACCACCATGGGTCCAGATGATGTTGAAACCAGCATCGATGTATTCACGCATAACACGATCAACATCCGGAACTGCAACACTTTCGGAATAGGCTGTTTCAATTCCAGTATCCTTCTGAAGACCTACAATACCTTCATAAGCCAGGGTGTTGTAGTCAGCGTCGGTGATGACACCGGGGAAAATTGCAGCTAATTTCCAGACGGTTGCTTCAGGTGCTTCTTCAGCGGGTGCTGCAGGTGCACATTGTGTTGCCAGTAATGACAACAATACCAATACAGTAAACAAAACGATTTTACTTCTTCCCATTTCTAACTCCTTTAAATTAGGTATGAATAAAAAAAGGGGAAACACGAATAGTTCCCCCTAATTGCCGATAAATAGATCCTCTTATGAAGATGGAATTTGGTCGATATTTGATTTAACATTAATTCTGCCAATAAGTGGATAAATATTAATAAAAAAACACTGTCAACGCTATATTATAATAACATAAAACAACCAATTTCATGTCAAAAATTTCCCGAAATCACTGATAAATGTAATAAAACGATATACCTAAAAATAATTATTAATCCTGATTTTAATTAGAAATGTGTAAAAAGGTGTATAAATATTAAGTCAATTCAAATCCTGTGACAGGTAGACAAGAGGAGATCCTACGATGATTACAATCAAAATTCCAAAAACCAGAGACGAGTTTAAAGCTTATTACGAATTAAGATACCGGGTATTGCGGGCTCCTTGGGGTCAACCAAAAGACACCGAGAAAGATGATTATGAACCAATTAGTCAACATTTTATGGCTGTTGATGAAGGGAATGGAAAAGTAGTAGGTGTGATAAAGATGTTTGAGAAAGAGGATGGCGTTGGTTGGGTATCCCATCTGGCGATTGACCCTGCATATCAAAAAAAAGGTCTGGGCGTGAAATTAATGGACACTGTGGAACAGGCTGCAAAAGAGAAAGGGTATCGTGTGATTGGATGTATGTCTCGTTTGAATACAACGTCCTATTTTGAGAAAATGGGCTTTGTTGCAGCTGGTTTACCAACCCATTATTTTGGAACGCAGCAAGTTCTCTGGATG
>DAOUGX010000569.1:0-1960 GCA_034428855.1 Anaerolineaceae bacterium
GGATATAATATCACTCCACAATAAATTCGTCTTCAAGTATACTGATTTTACACTATAAAATAAGAGGTTTTTATGGATCTTGAGGAACGTAAAAAACAATGGGAAGAAAAAACCCTTCACCCAATTACCGATAAATATCCAGAAAGAAAAGCCACTTTCTTTACTGCTTCCAATATTCCACTACCAAATGTTGCTTTACCAAACAATGATGAATATTTAGAACAATCAGGTTTTCCTGGTGAGTTCCCATTTACTCGTGGTGTACAACCTACCATGTATCGTGGTCGCTTATGGACCATGCGTCAATATGCAGGATTCGCGACGGCTGAAGAGTCAAATGAACGATACAAATATTTACTTGCCCAAGGTCAAACGGGTTTATCAGTAGCTTTTGATTTACCAACCCAAATTGGTTATGATGCCGATGATCCCATTTCATCTGGAGAGGTAGGTAAAGTTGGTGTTTCCATTTCTTCAATTGATGATATGGAAATACTATTCAGAGAAATTCCATTGGATCGTGTATCTACCAGCATGACGATCAACGCTCCCGCTTCTGTCTTGCTGGCAATGTACATAGCTGTCGCAAAAAAACAAGGTGTTGACCCAAAGCGGTTACGCGGAACAATCCAAAATGATATTTTGAAGGAATTTATTGCCCGCGGTACATATATTTATCCACCACAGCCTTCGATGCGATTGATCACTGATATTTTTAAATATTGTAAAGAATTTGTACCCCATTGGAATACAATCAGCATTTCGGGTTATCATATTCGTGAAGCGGGTTCAACAGCGGTCCAGGAAGTTGCTTTCACCCTTGCGAATGCTATTGCCTATGTAGATTCAGCGATTCAATCCGGCCTGGAAGTAGATGAATTTTCACAACAATTATCTTTCTTTTTTGCTGCACACAATCAATTTCTTGAAGAAGTTGCCAAATTTAGAGCTGCGCGAAGATTATGGGCAAGAATAATGAAAGAAAGGTTCAAAGCAAAAGATCCTCGGTCCTGGATGTTGAGATTTCACACCCAAACAGGAGGCTCAACATTGACCGCTCAGCAACCAGAAAACAATATTGTTCGGGTTGCTATTCAAGCATTGGCTGCAGTAATGGGCGGAACACAATCATTACACACCAACAGTATGGATGAAGCGTTATGGTTACCGACAGAAAAATCTGTGCGTGTAGCTTTGAGAACTCAACAAATCATAGGATATGAATCAGGAGTGGCTGATTCCATAGATCCATTAGCTGGTTCTTACCTGATTGAATACCTGACAGATGAGATTGAATCTCAGGCGAAGAAATACATCGATAGAATTGATGATTTGGGCGGGGCACTCAAAGCCATTGAATTAGGATATTTGCAGAATGAAATACAAGAAGCTGCGTATCAATACCAAAAGTCAATTGAGAAAAAAGAAAACCTTGTGGTGGGGGTGAATGCTTTTGAAGTGAATGAAAAAATTGAACTGGAGCGTCTTTCTGTCGATCCTGCCATCGAGCAGAATCAAGTAGAAAAATTAGAAAAATTAAAATCAACACGTGATAATTCCAAAGTAAGCGAGTTGTTTGATTATTTGGAAAAAGAGTCACTTGGAAACAGTAATTTACTGCCGTTAATTATTGAGTGTGTTGAAAACAAACTCACTCTTGGTGAAATTTGTGGCATTTTAAGAAAAACATGGGGAGAATATCAACCTCCAGCCTGGATATAAAGAAGGAGAGAAAATGGCAAAAATAAAGAAAATTAACCATATAGCAATAGCAGTCAAAGATGTAGAAGAGTCTTTGAAATTCTGGCGGGATGCCATGGGCTTATCTGTCGATCATATAGAAAATGTTCCCAGTCAGAAATCAGAAGTAGTATTTATACCGGTCGGAGAAAGTGAAGTTGAGTTGGTACGACCAACCAGTTCAGATACCGGAGTTGCTAAATTCATTGAAGAACGCGGT
>DAOUGX010000570.1:0-2177 GCA_034428855.1 Anaerolineaceae bacterium
TCAGAACACAGTGGGGTAGCACTAGAAACAATCCTGGAACTGGTCAAACTTGCTGATATATCACGATTGGAAGGGGTTAAAGGCATTCGTGCGAGATTGTATGTCAATGCAGGTATTGACAGTGTTGAAACCTTCAGTCAATGGGAACCGGAAGCATTACGGGTTTATCTTGAGAAGTTTGTTCACAGCTCAGGGTTTGATGGTATTGCGCCATTGCCGAAGGAAATCGAAAGTACCATTCTCCATGCAGCTGAATTACCTAAAATCATTAATTATTAATAGGATTAATCAATTTATAGTAGTAACTCTTTTCCAAGTCTTTTTGCAAGTGCGATAATCGTTAAAATCGGAGGTAAACCTGGAGATTGAGGTAGAACACTGGCGTCGCATACAAATAAATTTCTACAATCAGTTTCCAGGTGATTATTGACAATTTTTCCAATTGCTGCAGTTCCACCTGGATGTGCTCCTTGAGGTACAGAAAATTTTATTGATTCTGGTTTTGCCCCAGCTTTAATTAATATTTCTTTACTTATTTTTGTGCCCTTATCGATTTTTTCCTTATCTTTATCGGTCACATGCTTTGATATTGTTCCATCAGAATATACTCTACCGGAAGGTTCATCAGAGATTTTTGTCATGATTCCAATTAATCGATTGGTAGGCATTGTGTACCCAGTTACTCCCAACTCAATTAACCGAATTTCCTTGGAAGGTTGAATGTAGGTCGATAGTAAAAATCCATCCTTTTCATGAAAATCCAAATTGACAAGAGACATTTGAGGTTCTTTCATCATACCGATATCTGTAGACACTCCATAGGTATTAACCAGGATGTCAATAAAAAGATTATTTCCTGCTTCAGAAAATCCTGAATTTTGTAAAATGATCGGTGTCCCAATTCCTCCAGCTGCAAGAATAACAAAATCTGATGCGATCTGTGTTGATTGATTATTATTTCGAAGGATAACACCTTTGGATATTCCATTTTCGATGATAACTTTCGCAACTTCAGTATTATAGATAATCTCTGCACCAAATTTCTGCGCTTCTTTCAGGTGGTTATTTGATGTCCACTTTGCTTCGTAGAAACAACCCATTGAACAATGACCACAACTTTTACATTTTTCAATATCAATGAATTTTGGCATATTCATAAAAGCATATCCCAAAGATTGTGCAGCTTCTTTTATTAACAATCCTCCTTTTGAAATGAGTGAATCTGGAATTTGTTTTACATCTAATTCTCGTTCAACCTCAGCAAATTCATCTTCCAGAAAAATATTATGAGACATTAATTCTTTTTCAAGGCAGCGAACTCCATTCGCCATGGATACTACCGTGGTTCCCCCTGCCATAAATGCACGATAAATGATGACACCTTCCTTGGATTTCTTTGGTATCTTTACTAATTTGTTGCCATCATAAACTCGAACAGCATCTTTAAAAGTTCCTAGATTTTTTTCAAATTCTCCTTTTTCTATAATCAAAACTGATTTCCCATTTTTCGCCAGTTCATATGAAATACAAGCTCCCCCAGCGCCAGAACCCACCACAATATATTCATATTTATTCTTGACCATGTGATCCTTCTTCTTTCTCTTAAAAAAATAGAAAGCTGGAAAATAATCCGGCTTTCTATTTATGTATAATGAATAGGCCTCAAAAGCGAATTCTTTTATTTATTAATCATCATATCAAGTTTTAATTTGAATTACAATGATTCATTTGATGATTTCATTTATTTTTTATTGAAGTAAAATTTAATAATAAGCTGTTTATGACCTCTCGTTCCCTGAAATTTTTCTGAATTCATGATCTGATGCTCGATATTTTATGAATAAATGGATATCCCTTCTCAATCAAGATCCAATACCTATTTTATTAGCCAAAGGTAATGAACCAATACGTTTTTTTGTCCATAGAGATATTCTGAATTTCAAAAACAATTCCTTCCAGCAATTATGGGAACTGCCAGAACCGCAAAAAATCCTCAAAAAGCAATTACCTGATGGAAGCTGGCCACGTTCAGATAAAGTTCAACACCTAGCTGTAAAACATCAACTCTTTGATACCTGGCGAGCCGTTAATGACCTGGTTGGTAAGTATTGTTTCAACCAGGAACATCCACAAATAGCGCAGGCAATTGAATATCTCTTTTCCTGCCAGACTCAGGA
>DAOUGX010000571.1:0-4578 GCA_034428855.1 Anaerolineaceae bacterium
CAACGTAGGTACGTAGAATCGCTTTCAGCGTATGCACGTCAATTTCTTGGTCAGATGGATAAACCGGATGTTGATGCCATTGAAGGTCTTTCACCAGCCGTTTCTATTGATCAGAAAGCTACTTCCCGAAATCCAAGATCGACGGTCGGAACAGTAACCGAAACATATGATTATTTAAGATTATTGTTCGCCAGGATTGGCATTCCACATTGCCACATTTGTGGTCGAGAGATTTCACGACAAAGTGCCCAGGAAATTGTAGATTCAATCTTAAAATTGCCTGAAGGATCCCGATTAGTTGTTTTAGCTCCAATCATTAAAGGACGCAAAGGCACATATCAGGCAGTTTTAGATGAGGTACGGAAAGGTGGGTTTGTTAGAGTACGTGTCGATGGAGTAGTCTACAATCTGGATGATGATATCAAGATGGATCGATACAAAATTCATACCATTGAAGCTGTGGTAGATCGTTTGGTGATCGGAAATTATGAAAACGAAGAAGAAAAACTTTCCGCGATGAGCCGATTGACAGATTCAGTAGAAACAGCTTTGAAGGTTGGCGAAGGCCACATCACTATTCAGAATATGTCTTCTGATCCTTATGAAGATTACCATTATTCAGAACAATTGGCCTGCCCTGAACATGGAAGTACCCTACCAGAGATCGAACCACGTACTTTTTCATTCAACACACCACATGGAGCTTGTTCAGACTGCCAGGGGTTGGGGACGAAGATGGAAATTGATCCAGATTTATTAATTCCCAATAAAAACTTATCTTTGGAACAAGGGGCAATTATTGCATTAGAATGGTCTGGTCCCAAAGACCAAGGTGGATACTATTGGGCTATGTTGAAATCAATGGCAGATGCTTATGGCATTGACCTTGGAGTCCCTGTAAAAAATTACACACCTGAACAATTAGATCTGGTTTTATATGGAACAAAAAGCGATGTATTTACCATCAACATGGTAGGGAAAAATAATCGCTCAGTAAGTTATGAAGCTTCTTTTGAGGGAGTCATTAATAACCTTCAAAGAAGGTTTAAGGAAACAAATTCAGAGTATATACGCTCAAAAATTGGAAGCTGGATGAGCGATCGACCATGCCCCACCTGTGGAGGTGCCAGGTTAAGAAAAGAAGTTCTTGCTATAACTGTTGATCATAAAAATATCCTGGAAGTAACCAACTGGCATATTTTACAATTATTGGATTGGATTAATTATCTTGCAGGTGAACCATCACCGTTATCTAATAAAGACTTGATTATTTCCTCACGAATATTAAAAGAGATTCAGAGCAGGCTTGGTTTTCTTGTCAATGTAGGGCTAGATTATCTGACTCTAAGCAGATCAGCTGTTACTCTGTCAGGGGGAGAAGCACAAAGAATCAGACTGGCTACTCAAATTGGTTCCAGACTGATGGGAGTTTTGTACGTGTTGGATGAACCATCTATTGGATTACACCCACGGGATAACAATCGTTTATTGAAAACCCTGGAAAGTTTGCGAGATTTGGGAAACACAGTCCTTGTTGTGGAACATGATGATGAGACGATTCGATCGGCTGATTGGATTGTGGATCTTGGACCAGGAGCAGGTGAACATGGTGGAGAAATCGTCGCGGAAGGGACTGTCGAAGATATTTTAAGGTCCAAGAAATCCCTGACTGGTGCATATTTATCCGGCAAAAAACAGGTGCCATTGCCTGAAAATAGAAGACAAGGAAATGGAGAACAAATTACCATCCGTGGAGCACGTGAGAATAATTTAAAAAATCTGGATGTGACCATTCCTTTAGGTAGATTAGTTTGCATTACTGGCGTATCAGGTTCTGGAAAATCAACTTTAATGGTTGATATCCTGTATAGCGCATTGGCAAAAGAAATCATGGGTTCACACTCCCATCCTGGTCTGTATGATCAAATTGAGGGGATCGAGTACGTTGACAAAATTATTAATATTGACCAATCTCCAATTGGACGTACACCTCGATCGAATCCTGGTACTTATACAAGTGTATTTGATGAAGTACGTCAATTATTTGCTGAATTACCAGAAAGTAAAATGCGTGGTTATAAAATTGGCCGGTTTTCATTCAATGTACATGGAGGAAGATGTGAAGCCTGTCAGGGTCAGGGACAATTGAAGATTGAAATGCAATTTCTTCCTGATGTGTATGTACCTTGTGATGTTTGTCATGGTCAACGTTTCAATCGAGAAACATTGCAAGTGAAATTCAAAGGGAAAAGTATCGCAGATGTTCTGGATGCGACAGTGGAAGAAGGATTGGTGTTGTTCACTGCATTTCCATCCATTGTGAATAAATTGCAAACCTTGATGGATGTTGGCCTGGGGTACGTCAGAATTGGTCAACCTGCACCGACATTATCCGGTGGAGAAGCACAAAGAGTGAAATTAGCTAAAGAGTTATCGCGGAGATCGACTGGCAAAACCCTTTATGTTCTGGATGAGCCTTCTGTGGGTTTGCACGCAGCGGATGTTCACAAATTAATTGAAGTCTTACAACGCCTGGTTGAAGGCGGAAATACTGTGTTAATCATAGAGCATAACCTGGATATTATAAAAATTGCTGATTACATCATCGATCTGGGCCCAGAAGGGGGAGATCGTGGAGGCTATCTTTTAGCAAGCGGAACTCCAGAAGAGATTTGTTCAATAAATGACTCGTATACAGGTCAATTTTTGAAGAAATATATTCAGGAGCATCATCCAAATGCTATTCCCACAATATCTGGTGAATAATGACTTTCTACCCTTCCAGAAAAATATTCTAAATGATCATTCAAGTTGATTAGTGTCTTTTAAAAAAAACTTAAGTATAATTTATACAGGTGAAAAATTTTCATGGAGGTTATTCGTATGAGTGCATCAATTTTAGATGGAAAAGCTATAGCTGAAAGTGTTAGGCAAGACGTAAAAGCACAGGTTGAAAAGCGCGTTGCTGAAGGAAAAATGGTACCTGGGTTAGCCACTGTATTGGTGGGTGAAAACCCGGCTTCGCAGGTCTACGTCCGCTCAAAACATAAAGCCTGTCAAGAAGCTGGTATCCTATCCTTTGGACATGTTTTACCATCTAACGCAACACAACAAGAAGTTGAAGACTTGGTTAAAAAATTAAATGACGACCCGACCGTGCATGGTATTCTTGTTCAATTACCATTGCCTTCCGGTCTGGATGAAGAACGTGTTTTGAATATGATTAGCATAGAAAAAGATGTAGATGGTTTTCATCCTCTGAATATTGGTCGATTGGCACAAAAAGGTCGTGATCCTCTCTTTATTCCATGTACTCCAGCCGGAACCATGTATTTGATTGAACAGGTTGTGCCAAAAATAGAAGGACAAAATGCAGTGGTATTAGGCCGTTCAAACATTGTTGGTATGCCGGTTGCTTTACTTTTAGTAAGAGCAAATGCAACTGTTACCATCTGTCATTCCAGAACCAAAAATTTACCAGAGGTTGTACGCCAGGCTGATATTTTAGTAGCAGCAGTTGGTAGGGCTGAGATGGTAAAGAAAGATTGGGTGAAACCTGGAGCGGTTGTCATTGATGTGGGAGTCAACCGTGTTGATGATCCAAATAACAAACGTGGGTATCGCCTGGTCGGTGATGTTGCATATGATGAGGTAGCTGAAGTAGCTGGTGTCATCACCCCAGTCCCTGGCGGTGTTGGACCAATGACGATCGCTATGTTGATGAAAAACACATTACGCGCTGCAGAAATCGCTGACTTAAAGTAATAAATTTTGATGTTGTCTGACAATTGACTTTTATTTGAATTCTTGCTAAACTCTTGATGGTTGTGTAGTTGTCTAACAAATAAATCAGTTTAGAGAATTCAAAATGAAAAATCAAACCATCTTAATTAAGAATGCAACTTTGCTAGTAACTATGGATGGCCACCGCCGCGAAATTCGCGATGGTGGCCTTTTTGCTCGTAATGGATTTATTGAGCAAATTGGTGAAACATCTGTTTTACCTGAAACGGCTGACGAAGTATTGGATCTCAGTGGACATATTGTGATTCCAGGATTAATCAATACACATCACCACTTCTATCAAACGTTGACAAGAGCTGTACCGGCTGCTCAGGATGTGAATTTATTTAATTGGTTAAAAACTCTTTATCCTATCTGGGCCAAAATGACGCCGGACGATATCAAAATATCCACCCAAACAGCCCTGGCAGAATTGGCACTTTCTGGATGTACCACAGCATCCGATCATTTATATTTATTTCCAAATGGTTCAAAATTGGATGATGAAATTGATGCTGCAGCCGAAATGGGATTGAGACTGCATGCTTCGCGTGGATCGATGAGTCTCGGCGAAAGTAAAGGAGGGTTACCTCCAGATTCAGTTGTCGACAATGAAGAATTTATTCTCAAAGATTCACTTCGATTAATCCAAAAATACCATAATCCAAACCCAGGTTCAATGATCCAAATAGTTTTAGCCCCGTGTTCACCTTTCAGTGTTACCGGTGAATTAATGGCACAATCTGCAATTTTAGCCAGAGAATATGGCGTTCAACTCCATACTCATTTGGCAGA
>DAOUGX010000572.1:0-2441 GCA_034428855.1 Anaerolineaceae bacterium
GTCGAAATGATAATTTTGGAAGCTTTGTTTAATCGAGAAGACACCATATTAAATGATATTGTTTTAAAAAGAAATGATCGATTTGTGGAATATTTCTTTAATGATCGTTGGTACAATATTTTTGAAATACACGATCGGGATGACGGAAAAATAAAAGGATGGTACTGTGATATTTGCAGACCTGCAATCATCACCGATTTTCAAATCACTTACCAAGACCTTTCAATAGATTTATGGGTGTATCCAGACGGCAGGAAATTGATTCTTGATCGGGATCAATTTAACCAATTGGAACTTGATACAACTACACGTGAAAATGCTTTAAAAAGCTTGAGTGACTTGCACGATCATTTTTTTGAAATTATTAAAAGTCTACCTAAGGTTCGAGAGTAATTTCAAAGCTGTAAAGATACAATGTTCCTGGCAATCTGGAGGAGCTTTCCTGGCGCACAGTAAATCTTACATTGGTAGACTCTTGAATGGAGTATGGTATATATGCTTCGAAAGGAATGTGACTTAAAATTTGGTTTGGTGCCTCAACTTCTACTTTTGCATCACCCACAATATTTCCTTCCGGATCAATGCACTCAATTATGATGGGGGCTGAACTTAAAATACGCGCCAAACCCTGGACGACCAGAACTCCACCCTGAATGATTTCATCGGTTCTCGGCTGGCGAATAATGAATGGCTCCGTTAAGTCCTTTGGGGGAGAAATCTTATTACTGCCTAATTGCAATAATAAAAGATCCACAGAAGTCAAAGCTATGAATCGGTCATATCTATCCTTTGTGTAGATCGATAGTCTTCCATATTCCGAAACAGGTCCTAAATCAAAATTTATTTCAGGAGCTATTCCAAAGCGACGACCTATATAACTTTGGTAGTTGATATTTTCCTTGGTCAATAACCTGCCATCATCACCGATCAATTCCACAATTATCAAGCCATCCTCACCGGGGCTTACAATGGCTTCTGGCCGGATTGGGGAAGTCACAAATGAAAACGGACCAATGTTATTGATACGGAAAAATGCCAGAGGAGGTGTAGGTGTGCTGGTCAAAGTAGGTGTTCTGGAAGGGCGGCGTGTCCTGGTTGGCAATGGTGTTCTCGAAGGAATCCTTGTAATAGTTGGAGATGGTGTTATTGTCGGTGTCAGTGTTACGGTAGCTGATAGATCTGGCGTATTTGTTGTGGAAGGTTCAATAGTCTGAGAGGAAGTATTTGTCACGCTAGGCTCAATAACTTCATTTGAGATTTCGGATGGAGACATTTCTGTAGGTTTGATGCTTGTAACCGATGGAACTATTAATTCAGTAGGTGAGGGGGTAAAACCTGGAAGTGTATTTATAGGTGTTGATTGTTGCCCGGTACAACCTGAAAAAAATAAAACAAATATTACCAGGATGTAAATTGATTTACTCCTTTTAAGAAATTTGAACTGTTTTTTGAAGATTTTCATCATGGAATGATCTACTCAACCAGTGAAGGGGCAATTTCATGCATGAATTGTTTCATCACTCTTTCTCGTTCAGCTTGTGAACTGACTTTGAAATTTATAATTGCATAATTCATACCGGCTATTTTATAATCTGAAAATTGCCGAATAATCTCTTCTGTACTTCCAGTTATTCCCGAGTTTTGTTCAGCCTGTTCATTTTTGGTTATGGAAACATTTAATCGCACAGCAACTGTAAACGGACGGAATTGAATGATCGATTTTGCCGGTTTTAATGTCTTTTGCAGATGTTCTGCTGTATTCCCATTTGGATGCCATCCATCCCCCAATCCAATAGCACGTTTCAATGCTACATGAGAATCCCCGGCAATCCAAAGCGGTGGACCTCCAGATTGGACCGGGGTGGGTGAAAAAAACACATCATCGAATGAATAATAATCCCCCTGAAAATGTACGTTGGTTTGTCCTCTCCAGCAAGTTCGGAGGATTTTTACCGCTTCGTTCATTCTTTTCCCCCGATTATGAAATTCATATCCCAGGTTTTTATATTCTCCTTTTGACCAACCAATTCCTACACTAATGATTAATCTACCGCCGGACAGGTTATCAACCGTTGCGATTGCTTTCGCTACTTCTAATGGGTTGCGTTGGGGAAGCACCAATGTAGACAATCCGAGTTTTATGGAACGGGTACTTGCAGCCAAATACGCTAAAGTTGTCATTGATTCATAAATATGACCAAAAGCATTGGCATCTGCGGAAGGTAAAGCCAGGTGATCAGTTAACCAAATTGAATCAAAGCCTAGATTTTCAGCAGAAATTGCAGAATCAAGAATAGAATATCGGGTTGCTTGAGAGCCATAATTCGGTAGTACAAGACCAAATTTCATGTAAAGAATTATATATTGAATCTAGAAATGACTGTTTCGAGATCCCGGATGGTTAAAGGTTTTGGAAGGAAACCATCAGCTCCTGCTTTTAT
>DAOUGX010000573.1:0-3111 GCA_034428855.1 Anaerolineaceae bacterium
CCATGTTTCCAGCGCTGAATATTGGTGCTGCCATAGGTTCTCTCACGATAACGGATGGGCAGATCGACAATTTTGTGATTCAATCTGGCAGATCCAAAAATGAGGTCGAAATCACCAAAGGGGTCGAAATCACCGAAATAAGAACGATTTTTAGAAATCAATTCATAATCAGATTTCCATAATACTTTGGTGCCACACAGGGTGTCTTTGATACTTTGTCCCAGCATCCAGGAAAACGCCAGGCTGAAGAATTTATTGCCAAGAAAATTGAAAAAACGCATGGCTTCCTTTTCCATCGGGTAGACCAGACGGACGCCATTAATAAAATCACCTTTACCGTTCACCAGAGTATCATAAAAGCGTGGCAAATCTTCTGGTGGGACGGTCAGATCAGCGTCCAGGATCATCAGAATATCACCTGTGGCTTGTTCAAAACCTAATCGAATTGCATCCCCTTTTCCTTTACCTGTTTGCTGAAATACCCGGGCATTCCGTTGGAATTTGGCAATACTCGTTTGAATAACTTCGAATGTGTTGTCTTGCGAATGTCCTTCGACAAATATGATTTCGGTTTGAGATCCCATTTCGGGGACTCTTTGAAATATATTTTCAATATTTCCGGCTTCATTCCTGGCAGCAACCACCACGGATACCGATGCTTGTTCCTTTTCACAGGTTGGTTGCGGTCTTGCGACCATAAAATTGGTCATACAGAAATGGTTGAATGGCCACAAGCGTGCTAAAAACCGATTGAAAAAAGGCGTGATCAGAGGGATTTGAAATGGAAAGAGAATATCAGTCCAGGAACGAATGACTTCAAAATTGCAAATCTGAAACAGGTTCTCTACATCCTGTTGGGTTAACCAGTTTTGGTATTCAAAGGGTTTGGCCACCTTCAATGCTTGCGCTATTTTTAACGGAATTTCCCAAATACGACTGTAAAAATTTAGAATGATCCGGGTTTTGGGTGTGCAGATTTGCTGGACCTGATTGAAAATATCCTGAACGTCCCAAACATCGTTAACTAAATCAGACAGAATAATGAAATCAAAAGTATTCGAAAGATCTGGCAAGCTTTGCGCATTCCCAAGCAAAAAAGTAAATTGAGGATAGGTTTGCTTTGCCAGCCGGACCATTTCCTCAGAGAAATCAATTCCTACCCCGACAGAAGGCTTAACGAAAGCAAGCAACGATCCATTTCCTGAACCGATTTCCAACACTTTACTGCCAGATGGGATGATATGTTGATAAATTCTCTGAAGGCGCAAATGATAATAAGAGCTCCAGTCCTTTTTAAACTGACTTTGTTGAGCGATAAGATTCCACAGATCCTGACGGGTTCTGGTGAATTTCTGATAAACTTCGTCGCTTGAATTTAGATAACCAGCCATGATTTTGAAAGTATATCAAAAAGCCAGTAAGGGTCATAGGATTTTGATAAATTCATTATTCGCGAATAAAATCCTGGTAGTTCGTGTTGTTGACAATGCTCTGGTTCAACGAGTACAATCCATGAGGTATGGATCCTCGAAGTCTATTAAACGAACAACAATTGGACGCTGTGACCGTCGAAGGTGGGGCAACACTCGTACTGGCAGGGCCAGGGTCGGGAAAGACACGTGTTCTCACGCATCGTATTGCTCATTTGATCAATGAAATGGGGGTACCCCCCTATCGCATTCTGGCAGTGACATTTACCAACAAAGCAGCCAATGAAATGAAAAAACGCCTGGAGGAGATGGTGCCGGATGGGTCCAGATCCGTCTGGTTAGGCACATTTCACTCGATTTGTGTAAAAATCTTACGTAGAGAAGCACATTATCTGCCTGTTGATTCGAATTTCACGATCTATGATGTCGATGATCAGGCTGCGTTAATTAAAGCCATCATAAAGGACCTAAATCTCAACGATAAACTCTATCGGGCTGGCAATATTCAGGAGACAATTTCCCGAGCGAAGAACGAAATGATTATGCCTGGTTCATACAATATCCGAACCGGACGGGATGCGAAGGTCCAGGAGATTTACCAACGCTATCAGGCGAGTTTGCAGGCATGTAATGCTATGGATTTTGACGATTTATTGCTCTCTGCGCTTTATTTACTCAATCAATATGACGAAATTCGTGAAAAATACGCCACCCGGTTTGAACATGTGCTGGTGGATGAATTCCAGGATACTAACCAGATTCAATATGAACTGGTGAGGTTATTATCCAGTGCTCATAAAAATTTATTTGTGGTGGGAGATGAAGATCAATCCATCTATCGCTGGCGAGGCGCGGATTACCGTAATGTATTGCGGTTTGAAGAAGAATATGGCAACTTTAATAAAATCTTATTGGAACAAAATTATCGATCCACTCAAACCGTTCTGGATTTAGCTCGATCAGTGATCGACCAGAATCATCACCGCACGCCTAAAGCTTTGTTCACTGAGCGGGGAAGCGGATCCTTGGTGCGGTTTTATAATGCAGAAGATGACCGGGATGAAGCTGATTATGTAGTGCGCACCATTCAAGCCGAATTAAGAAGAGGTACCAGTCCGGCTTCCTTTGCGGTCATGTATCGTATGAACTCCCAATCACGTTTACTGGAAGAAGCTTTCATGAAAGCCGGTATCCCTTATCGATTAGTGGGAGCACAACGTTTCTATGGCCGACGTGAGGTAAAAGATGTCATCGCATTTCTGCGTTTGGTGCACAATCCCAAAGATGAGGTCAGTATTCGCCGGGTGATAAACGTTCCACCACGAAAAATTGGTGACAAATCGGTTGATAAACTGGCGGAGGTAGCCCGGTTGGCAGAAAGCAGTATGGGTGAGATTCTGCTGGAACTCGGAATCCATGCTGAAAAATCCGAATTCTGGGCAGCTCTGGAACGTAGTGCTGCAACAATATACCAATTTGCGCGTTTGATGGCTGTTTGGGTCGAGATAAAAGATAAGATCACGGTACCCGATTTGTTTGATCGCATTCTACTGGATGTGGAATATCAGGATTATCTTCAGGAAGGGTCCGAAGAAGAAGTGATTGATCGGTGGGGAAACGTGCAGGAGTTGCGCCGGCAAGCCTTTGAATTTGCTGAGTTAGGACTAGCCGCCTTGCTTGA
>DAOUGX010000574.1:0-2316 GCA_034428855.1 Anaerolineaceae bacterium
TCGTAATTTTACGATATATATAAAATTTTGTCAATTGTCAAAATTAAGTAGTTTATTTAAAAAAGATTAATTACTTTGTATAAGAGAATTTACCCAATTGGGGGGTGACTCTTCGATTAAGATTCGATATGATTTTCGAAGATTTCTTCATCCACGATTTCGTATGGTCATTTCCATCGCAATGATCTTGACTGGAATCAGTTTGCCTTTTCTGATTGTGCTTGACATCATAACTGGGTATTTCATTACAGAATTTCTCGGATTTGGTTTGGTAATTACAGGTAGTACCCTGACCCTCATTAATTGTGGAGAAGTATAAAGTCAGTTAAATTTCTAAATAAAAACGAGTTGCCTTTCAGAATTTACTTTACAGGTTGCGAATCATCTCGTTTGCATTGGGGATACCATTTTGTCTGAGGTGCCAATTACCATTCTGGAAGACTTCATATGTACGAAAACAGCAAGGAATACCTTGTGCTTTCCATGGATTTGAATGATCCATTAATTGGAAGTGTAAATGAGGAGCTATCGAGTTTCCTGAATGACCAACATTTGCTAGCTGTTGGCCTGATATGATTTTATCTCCTGGCGAGACTTTGATTGAACCAGTCTGAACATGTGCATAAACAGCAAAGCCATAATTGGTTTCGATAATGATGAAATTGCCTGAAAGGGAACGAAAATCAATCATTTTTTTTGAAATTAATGCCAGGTTATTCTTAAGATTTATTGAGAGGTCCCTTGCCAGGTGGACGGGATTCCGTTCGGGCAAGCCATCTTCAATTTGAATAACGACTCCCGCTGTCGCAGAAAAAATAGGCTGACCCCATCCATAACAATCCTGCAAACGAACACCTAGAATAAGGTAATGGAGTGGATTAGTTCGGTAAAAACGCATCCTTTGATTTTTTGGATCTATTCCCACAAAATCGAATGCATATCTTTCACCGAACATATCAGTTCCATGGCTTGGAACTTTAGCTCCTGGTGTGTTAGGGGTAATCCAATTACCCTTGAGAGGAAAGTCGACAATAACTAGTGTATTCAATGTATAGTCCTAGCTTTTGTGATGTCATATCATGATTTTACTTTGGTTTTTTGTCTCAAACCAAGAAAGTAATAATCATGCCACCAATATTCAAAAGGCAATGAGCCCAAATGCTGAGGAATATATTTCTTTTCCAGGAGACCACAAAAGCAAATGGGAAAAATGCCAGAATGCGGGTAAGGTTCTGCCATGGTGTGAAAAAATGGTATAAGGAAAATAGTACAATATTAATTAATGGTGGCCAGCACTTTGAAGCCGGTATTCGTGGTAAAAGGTAACCACGGAAGTACATCTCCTCTACAATCGGACCGGCGATCCCATTTAGAAGGAAACCGGCAATAATCGTGATCGTTAATGCTGTTTTCGAATACTCAGATATGTTGCCTACAAGATTATTCGGGAGAGACCAGTCTGGAAACCAGGCAAAGCAAGTTTGGATAAAAAAAGTGTCTACTTTTGGAAGCAGGCTAAATATAAGTGAACTCCATGCGAACAAAGGAATTATCAAGAAAATCATTTTTTTGATTGGCATTCTTTCCCGGAACAATACAATACCATCCAGAGAATAGCGCTTATTACGTTTTTTCCCTTCGTAAAACAAGAAACCGAGCTCAAATGGGATCAAGATCAATAAAATCGCCAGATACAGCGACAGGATTGGAGGAAAACCTCTCAGTTTCAGTTCTGGGGTTGTCAAAAAGACAAAAACTGTGATCAGAGCCCCAGGCAGGAGATGTAGCAGGATTGTTTGAGGAATGGTATGTTTTTGGTTCTGTTGTAATACCGAACCGGTTTGAATATTTTTTTGAGCCACTTTATTATCCTTACTCAAACAAGAGACATAGCACGGAAGGTTGCTTATCTTTTGACCATTGGGATTATAGCATTCAACCTTTTCCAAATACACTGGCTAAATGGGGAGTCCTGAAGAACCTTAAGATTGAATTAATTGAAGGTCACACTTCCTCAAAACGGGAAGTTGAGGAATCCCCAGATCGCGATTAGTTATTGAATTACTATAATAAACATGTTATTCAATTGATCTGCTCTTTATCCACTCTTCCAATATTCGAATCAGTTCGCGGGCGGTGTTTTCGATGGTTTGTAGCGTGGAGAGCCAGCGATCAGTGGCGAAGGATGCGTCTTCATCCGGGCTGGGCGTGTCGAGAGCACGTTTGATATCGGTGGAGCTATCAAAATCCAACTGGTTGAGCATCCGGTAAATCGCCATCAGGCTATAACCAGCATTGCGTAATACCCGGATAACA
>DAOUGX010000575.1:0-2523 GCA_034428855.1 Anaerolineaceae bacterium
CGCCAGTACCAGACCAACACCAAAAGCACGTGCCTGTTTCAACATTCGCAACATAATTGTGCGGGAAGGTGGGTTTGCTACCGGGGGTAAATATCCTAAAATTTCATCAAAATAAATAATGGCTCTCAAGCCACTGGTTCCACTTTGTCGACGCATCCATGATTCTACAGCTCCAAAGAGCAAAGTGACAAAGAACATGCGCTCGTTTTCACTTAAATGTGATAAATAAAAGATTGATTGACGAGGTTTTCCAGTGGATGTGAAAAGTAATTTTTGAATCTCAAGTGCTTGGCCTTGCATCCAGGTTTGAAAAGAAGGGGAAGCGAGAAAATTATTCAGTTTCATGGCCAGGGTAAATCGATCTTTTTCCGGGAAAAGGCGATCGATTGGGAAAGCTCCCAGCCGATCGAAAGGAGGACTTTGGGTTTGCATGATGAGGTCGCTCAGGTCAAAGGACTTGCCTTTGCTCCAATAATGTTCCATGATATTCGCCAGCAAAATATGTTCTCTCGAACTAAGGGGGTCGATATCTGTATATCCAATCAAACCCAACAGGGCGGTAATATTGGAAGCGATCCTTTCTCTCAAAACTTCCTGGTTTTCATTCCAATCCAGATCCGGGGCTGAAAATGAGGATACGATATCAACCGCAATTCCTGCGGTCGAACCGGGTGTATAAATTGCAAATTCCGCTGAATTTTTTAAATTCAGGATATTTTCGCCCGTCAAGCCCCAATCCTTTAATCCATTTTTCCACATGGATGCTGTTTCTTCAGACATTTGTTGGGTGGTTTTGCTTTCTCTTCGAGCAGCTTCCGGGTCAATCCAGGGTTCAAAATCCGCTGGTAACAGATCCGGAAAATGCAAAAGCAAATTTGTCAGGTCGCCTTTTGGATCAATGATGATGGCCGGGATATTTTGTAAAGCAGCTTCTTCCATTAACCCAACACATAGACCAGTTTTACCTGATCCGGTCATACCTGTAACAAACATGTGGGTGGTCAGATCAGCTGGATCATAATAAATCAGGTTTTCAGTTAATTTTTTATTAGCAAAGTCAAATTCTTTTCCAAGATAAAATTCTCGATTATCGCCCATATCTTCCCTCTTTGTTGTTAATCATAACTTTATTGTATCCGAAATTAATTTAAAGACAAAAACAACCTGATAAATCAGGTTGGATTGTTAATTAGTGAGAGCCGGGTACGCCGCCCCCGGCTCTCATTTTAAGGAGGAGAAGAAGAGAAGTCGCCCTTTGTTGTTTACTATATTACCAGAACATTTTGAACATTACTTGACGCTTACCCTACGCTTGCCCTACGCTCAACTACCAATTACCTGACAATTTTGGTAGAAAACCTTGTATTTACGATCGTAAACCGAAAAATACCCAGTAAATCGGAAACCATTGATGAAACCTCATCTTAGAATGACAATTGATGGTATATTGAGTTAAGCTAAGAAAACAAAACTTCAGGAGAAAAAATATGCAAAAAATCGATTCCAGCGACCATCTACCTCAAGCAGATGAACCATTCAAAGCAGGATTTGTGGCAGTGATTGGTAGACCCAATGTTGGAAAATCGACTCTTTTGAATGCGATTTTGGGACAAAAAATTGCTGCTGTGTCCCCAAAACCGCAAACCACCCGCAAACAACAACTGGGTATTTTTACTTCTGAAAAGGCTCAAATAATTTTTATTGATACACCAGGTATGCATATCGCCAGGCATAAATTAGGTGATTACATGAACAAAGTTGCGGATCTGGCACTATTCGATGGTGACCTGATATTGTGGATTGTGGATGTCTCAGTCACTCCGACTGAGGAAGATACATTAATCGCTGAAAAAATTCTTGCCTTATCCCCCCGACCGGAAGTACTGTTGCTTTGCAATAAAAGAGATTTAATTTCTGCGGAAAAATACGCTCAAAACCAAATGCTTTATCAGAATCTTATTCCTGGTGCAGCGTGTTACCCGATCAGCGCTGGAAAAAACCAGGGGGTTTCTGAGCTCATAGAAACGATTATTGAGAAAATCCCAGTCGGGCAACCATTTTATGACGAAGATCAGGTCACAGATTATTATGAAAGGGATATCGCCATTGAGTTGATTAGGGAAGCGGTGATGCGTAACCTGGAAGAGGAAATTCCTCATGCCGTGGCGGTTCGCCTGGATGATTATGAAGATCGGGGAGAGGATCAGGCGTATATCATGGCAACTTTATTTGTTGAAAGAGAATCCCAGAAAGGTATCGTGATTGGAAAACAAGGAAGTATGATCAAGGAGATCGGAAAAACAGCCCGGCAGGAAATCGAATTGATGACAGGACGAAAAGTGTACCTGGATTTACGTGTAAAAGTTCATAAAAACTGGAGAAATAACCCTGACGCCTTGAATTTGATGGGATATGTGGTGCAGGAGAAATAATGATTCTTCCGCTCCAAATAGCACTGGCAATCATCATGCCGATAGAATGGGTTGCTGCTGGAAAACGCTGGGTTCGAATCCGCATGATCAC
>DAOUGX010000576.1:0-2805 GCA_034428855.1 Anaerolineaceae bacterium
CTGATTTTTTACTTGGATACCGGAACCGGTCATATTTAGGTTTATCGCAACAATTAGTCTGGGCAGCGAATCAATTAAATAATGGATATTATGGATGGCGGGAAGGAAGCTTAAAATCATATTCTCATCAGGATGGGCGTTTAGAAAGACCAGATCCATGGCAAAATGCGGCAACAGCATCGTTACAGTTTTATTTTTCTCAGGTAATGGATAGGGATACTTATACTCATGCCATTTCTTCTATCGGGTTATTAGAGACATATACTTCATTGTTTGGAGATCCCTGGCAAGGTGATTTGACTTTAATTCCTGGTAGTTTGCGACAACCCGAAATGATTTTACCCTTTGCACCTGGTGTCACATGGGCATACACCGGTGGTCCACACACGGGATGGGGGCAGGGAGCACCATTTGCTGCAATTGATTTTGCTCCTGGTAGTGTGGTGGGAGGATGTTCACTCTCCGATGAACCTGCATTAGCAGTAGCAGATGGTGTAATTGTACGTTCAGGAAATGCCATTGCTGTTTTGGATTTGGATGGAGATGGGGATGAACGCACTGGATGGGTGATTTTTTACTTGCATCTCAGAAATACGGATTTGCCTGCATTGGGTAAGCAATTAAAACGTGGTGATGTGATTGGATATCCATCCTGTGACGGTGGTCGCTCGACAGGGACACACGTACATATTGCCAGAAAATATAATGGAGAATGGATACTAGCTGGTGGTGAAATCCCATTCAATTTAGAGGGTTGGATCGTTCAAAATGGATCCACAGATTATTTAGGTTTTTTGGAAAAGAATGGTCGAATTCTTCGGGCGTGTGTCTGTTCCGACAAGGATAGCCAGATAAATGCGCAAGGCTTACCATAGTCTGAATTTATTTCAATTACGAACCGTTTGAGATATAATCTGACTCATTATTTTCCCATCAGGATCATAAATCATGAAAATATCAAAGCCAACTGGCATGAAAGCATTCACAATTGTTTGGTTCGGACAACTGATTTCTCTGACAGGATCTGGCATGTCCTTTTTCGCATTAACCATTTGGGCATGGGAAAAAACCGGTCAGGCAACTGCATTAAGTCTGGTCGCTTTTTTTGGCCTGGCTCCCCAGGTAATTTTTAGTCCTCTGGCAGGTGCATTGGTGGATCGCTGGAATCGGAAAACCTCTATGATTCTGAGCGATCTGGGAACTGCATTTGGAATGTTTGTAGTTTTGGTTCTCTTGCTGTTTGATTCTTTGCAAATATGGCATTTATATATTTTGGCAACGATTTCAGGCTTCTTCCAAACGTTTCAATGGCCAGCTTATTCTTCTGCGATCTCTGTCATGATTCCGAAAGATCAATTCACTCGGTCCAGTGCCATGATTAGTCTGGCAGAGTGGGGTTCTGGTATTTGGGCACCCGTTCTTGCCGCGGCTTTGTTGGGCAGCATTGAGTTATCTGGAATCATTATGATCGACTTAATAACTATGTCACTGGCAATCATAGCACTATTAATTGTGGTAATACCAAACCCGGTAAAATCGAAAGAAGGAGAAGGAAGTAAAGGCTCAATATGGAAAGAATCATTATTTGGTTTTAAATATATCTTGGCCAGACCAAGCCTGTTTCAACTCCAAATGATATTCTTTTTTGGAAATTTCTTTGCTGCATTTTTAGGCATTCTGAGTAATCCGATGATACTGGCTCGTACCGGTAACAATGAAGTGATTCTTGGGAGTGTGCAATCTGTTTCAGCCATTGGTGGAGTTATCGGAAGCTTAATTATCACGGCCTGGGGAGGATTTAAGACTAAAAAAGTCCGTGGAGTAATTCTTGGATGGTTTTTGAGTGGTGTGTTTTTCTTTTTCATTGGGCCAGGTCAGGGAGTTGTTTGGTGGAGTGTTTTCTTCTTCTTATCTTCACTGGTGATTCCATTGGTCAATAGCTCCAATCAGGCAATTTGGCAATCCAAGGTTCCTCCTGATTTGCAAGGAAGAGTATTTTCAGTGAGAAGGTTGATCGCACAGATTGTCAATCCTCTGGGTTTGTTGATTGCAGGCCCATTGGCAGACAAAATTTTCGAACCTTCGTTGAAATTACCCAGTAATGAGTTAACAATTTTTTTGAGTGGGTGGTTCAAACCTGGTCCCGGAGCAGGGATGGGCTTACTTATTTCTATTGCTTCGATTATGATAACAGTAGTGGCAATTTATGCCTACTTTTCACCCAATGTCCGTAATGTGGAGAAAATCATTCCAGATTTTGATGCTGAATAAAAAAAGGCATGCACCTGATGTGGTACATGCCAATATTGCTGAGTTCTTTATGCTTCTAGAATTGTGATCTTGTGACTTATTTGAGCTGTTTTATTCAAAATTGCCTGTCCAGGGCAATATGTAGTTTCTGATAATGTGACAGCTTTTTCAACTAGTTTTGGATCTAAATTATTTCCTTTAACAATATATTCAATCACAATATCTGAGAAAATTTTAGGGTGATTTTCTACTCTATTCGCATGCACTTTGACATCGAATTCTTTAACTTCCTGTCTCATTTTTGCCAATATTGAAATAACATCCATCCCTGTACAACCAGCCAACCCAATCAGAAACATTTCCATCGGGAGGAAACCATCTTCCTCACCTCCAACAGCTTTTTTCCCTCCTAAAGGTAATGTGTACCCGGAATCTGCTGTTCCTGTAAAACTTAAGCCTTTATGCCATGTAACTTTTGCGTCCATTAATTCTTTTTCCACCTTTTTAATTTAATGATATTGCTTTTTGGATTTCAACCATCAATCTTGTTTCTGG
>DAOUGX010000577.1:0-1597 GCA_034428855.1 Anaerolineaceae bacterium
TCTCAGAAATGGTCTGAATAAAAAATACACACCTGAAAAACATTATGCTGTGGAAGCAAGTGCGAATTATTGGCATTTTGTGGATGTGGTTTGGATTATTTTCTATCCAGCACTCTATCTTATGGGTACTTTGTAATCAGAGAAAAATAATGAAAAAATCAGGATTTTGGGTATTAATTTTTCTGGTTGCCATGGTTGGGATCGTTTTTGGATTTGTTATTCAGCGTCCATATTCATTTAATGGTTCTTTAATCGACACAGCAATACCAGCTCCAACTTTTACTCTCCTTTCCAGCCAAGGTGGAGACTATAAATTAGAAAATAATACAGGAAAATTCTTATTGATATTCTTTGGATATATTCATTGTCCTGATGTTTGTCCAACAACATTGTATGAGATGAAGGAAATAAAGGCTAGATTAAAAAATAATGCAGAGCATGTTGAATTTATTTTTATAACCGTTGATCCAGAAAGAGACACTCAGGAACAGATGTCCCGATATTTAAGTTCTTTTGATCAATCTTTTTTCGGATTGACAGGTGAAATTGACCAGCTTGAAAAAGTCTGGAAAGATTATGGGGTCTTCAGGGAAATTCAGAAGACTGAAAGCTCAATGGGATATTTAGTAGATCATACATCAAGGCTTTATTTGGTCAATCCCGAAGGTGAATTGATGCTCACATACTTGTATGAAACAAGTATTGATGAATTGGTATCTGACTTGAATTTCCTGATCAAAAAGGTAAATTTTTAATGAATATCAATTCCAGGAGAAAATTATTTTTCCGATTGATTCTTTCATTAGGTATTGCTTTTTTGTTTGGCCTTATTGTTAGTGAAATCTCTTTTAATGCTCTGACTAAAAATACGGAACGGGAATCGCAGATTTTTGAAATTTTAATCCCACCCAACACAGCCCAAAGGGTGGAAATGGGTTATCCGATTCCGTCCATACCGGAAGAAATGATATTTTTTGAAGGGGACAAGATTATTGTTACCAATGATGATACTGTGAGCCATCAATTAGGTCCGATTTGGGTTCCTGCTGGGTCTTCCGGTACCTTAACATTGGATCGTCCAAAATCCTATAGCCTGGCTTGCACCTTTCAACCATCGAAGGTAATGGGTTTAGAAGTTAGGCCAAGATTAACGAACAATATCCGATTTCAGGGAATTCTGGCGATCGGACTACCTTCCGGAATTCTAATTTGGTTATTTTCGATTGTGATTTTTCCAATTGACTCCCAAAATGATAAGGTGCCAAAAATTAATGGATAAGAATTCAAAGATTAAGTGGATTGTTACCACATTAATTGTGCTAATAGGGGTATTCGTTCTTATTCGGCTTGGTTTTTGGCAATTAAATCGCTTAGAGAGTAGGAGAGAGTTTAATGCGCATTACCTTGAACAAATTTCTGCATCCCAGATAAATTTGAATGATGATTCTAATTATCAGGATTTATTATCCATGGAATATCGACATGTGGAGGTCTCTGGTAATTATGATTTTTCCAATGAAATTTACCTACAGAATCAAGCCTGGAATAATCTTCCTGGCTATAAAGTAGTAACACCATTAATAATGGATGGTGATAA
>DAOUGX010000578.1:0-1537 GCA_034428855.1 Anaerolineaceae bacterium
ATGGCATATTTTGATATTCTCAAAAGAATGGAAGAAGAAGGGATGGGACAGGTCCCGGTCCATCTGATGGATAGCAATCGAGATGCAAAAGGTTTTGGTCATGGAAAAGGTTATTTATATCCACATTCATATGATGAACATTTTGTACCTCAACAATATCTTCCTGACCATTTGATTCACACACATTTTTACAAACCATCCAATCAGGGATTTGAGGCAAATGTGCAAATACGGGTCGAAGAATGGAGAAAAAAGCAGTCAGAGGGATTGAAACAGAAAATATATACTGAGAAAAAAGTCGATAAAAAGGAATGATATGGCGATTATTCTATTAATCCGTCATGGAGAAAATGATTGGGTTGGAAAAAGATTGGCTGGCCGATTACCTGGCGTTCACCTTAACCAGGTCGGAATTAATCAAGCGTTACAATTGGCGGAAATTTTAAAGGAATGTCCAATCCATTCCATTTACAGCAGCCCATTGGAACGAGCACAAGAAACTGCCAAGCCACTGGCAGAATTCTTAAATAAAAGTATCACCATCTGTGAAAACCTGAGCGAAATTAATTTTGGTGATTGGCAGGGAAAAACAATCAAACAATTGCGCAGGTTGAAATTATGGGAAACCGTCCAAAAACATCCATCTCAAATGCATTTCCCAAATGGTGAAAGCTTTATTGCAGCTCAATCAAGATTGGTAGAATGTATTAATCAGATAGCTGATCAACATCAAGCCCATGATATTGTGGCTTGTTTCAGCCATTCGGATGCTATTCGATTATTAATCACTTATTATCTGGATATGCCTTTGGATTCCTTTCAGAAGGTTCACATCAATACGACTTCCATTAGCACTTTGATGATTCTTAATGACCACATTTCGGTCCCATTTGTCAATTTAATCGATTTGAAAAATTTCAAAACTCAGTTTTCAAAAATAGATAAAACTTCAAGAAAGAAACCAACTCAAATCAAAAACAAGGAAAAAGCATGACCAAAATCTTATTGATTCGCCATGGTGACACGGATTATGTTGATGAAGCATTAGCAGGTCGCATTGATAGTCCATTAAATGCTGAAGGTTCAAAACAATCCCAATTCGTAGCCCAGGCACTCAAACAAACTAAGATTGATGCAATTTATACCAGTCCGTTAATTCGCACTCAACAAACAGCAGAGCCATTAGCTAGCATGAAAAATCTTGAAATACAAATAAACACTGGATTGAATCAAGTAAATTTTGGTGATTGGCAAGGTTTATCTTTTGATGAATTGATCGGTGATCCTAATTGGAAATTATTTCAAGAAAATCCTGCTCTGGTAAAGATTCCAGGGGGTGAAGATGGATTTATGGTCAGGTCTCGCGCATCTTCTGCATTAACTGATTTGGTTAATTTATATCCAATGGATGCAGTAATTGCTTGTTTTTCCCATGGCAGTATTATCCGTCACCTGATCAGTTTTTTTATTGGTTTACCATTGGAAAATTTAAATCAAATTCGAATTTCTCCTGCATCGATATCCACACTTGAAATAT
>DAOUGX010000579.1:0-2098 GCA_034428855.1 Anaerolineaceae bacterium
ATTGCTGATGGAAAAGTCATTATGGCACCTATGTTTGCTCCTGAAGGAAAAACTCCAGGATGTAACACGGATGCCATCACATTTGCTGTTCCTACCGGTGCGATAAACATCAATGCAGCTTATGATTACATCAATTGGATTATGGGTGATATCGGAAGGCATGTGGAATATGTCTTGGGACCAGGCGCTGGTTTCCCATCTTTGAAATCAGCCCAATCTGCTCCCGAAATGCAGGAACCTTTCTACCAACAAGCTGCCATTGCAGTCAATGCAAGTGTATGTGAAAATGCTTCAGGGTCCTTACAAAGACCAGCGGAAGCGAATGAAATTATCATGAACACTGTGTACAAACTCATTAAAGAAGACACAACGCTCGATATCGCAACTGAGTTACAGAAAGCTCAGGATGAATATAATTCGAATAATTAAACACTAATTCTTATTTTCCTCTAAAGCAAGGTGGAAAATTACAGTCCACCTTGTTTATATTTAAAATGACATCAACCTTTCCTTTTTCATTTGATTAATGATACAATCTTAAGGGCAGGCTGGAATACCTCCCAGCCTGTTTCTTTAAGAATAGATGATGGCATTGAAAAACTTAAGGAGTATGTACGTATGACCCCATTCACCTATCCATTCAAATTTTCTGAAGATGACAGAACATTCATCGAAGGATCTCTGATCCTGGAAAAGCCGCTTCCCTACAAGACAAAAAAACCTGAAGGAAGCGGCTTTTACCGTCCCGGTAAAATTATTCTTGGTGATGTGACTAACCTGGAATTGGTGTTTTATCATACTCCTTCTACCGCTCGATTTATCTATATTGAAAAAAGAAAACCAGAACCAAGATTAATGGAGTTTATTGGCATTACTCCGGAAGAATATGAAGGCGTTGATACCCTTAGTTTGCCCGGCCAGGTTTGGATGGGTGCTGGTCGTGCAAATCTCATGTGGAAATCCATGCAGGATATCTTCAATGCACCACCACTCCGTGAGACGATCACCTCCCATAAGCAGGAAAATCTGGCCATTTTCCCGATCGCTCGGGAAGGTCTAAAATACCAGGTGCCGGAAGCCATTTATGAAACATATGGGTATTACACCGATGAAGTCATTCTGGACGCTCACCATGTTTTTGATAGCTCTGTTCCGGTTTATAACCGCAAAGTAGAAATGACCCTTTTTAAAGACAAGGATCTCAATCAGCCACAGCATGATCTGGTTAAAGTTGCCTTCATTGCAGACAGCATCGCCAGTGGTTTGGTCATGAAGGAAGTAATTGTACGCATCAAGGAACGTTTTCGCAATCTGGAGCGGGTGGAAGTATTAGCTCCATTGGCAACCATTCGCGGACTGAGCCGGATAGCCGATTCAGAGTGCCGTAATGGTGTGAAGGTGCGGGTACACATATTCGAAACCATCCTGAATGCCCTCCCTCCGGATTTTTATTATTCAGCCCATTTCAATATTCCTGAATTGCACATCCGCCCGGATCTGGAAAGCATCTACCGTCAATGGTGGGGACAGGATGATCAGGGAAATCAGATTGCTGATACTACCTGTGCAGGCTATGGGTGGAGTGAAGCTTTTTATTCACCCAGGAAACAAATTGAAATGATCAATGAACAACTGGTCAATCGTCATAAACTGACTATAGCCGAGATGATTCGCAGAAATATGACTAAGAATCAGTAATTATTTAGCATCTCCTACTAATTTTTGTATCATTTTTTCGATGCGTCGTTGACGTGTTTCTTCTTTTTTTGAATCAATAATCCAATCGACATATTCTTTTTGATGGGTGTAGGACAATTTATAAAATTGTGCTGCTGCTTTTTGATTTAAATCCAATGCTTCTTGTACATCAGCAGGAATTTGAATTTGTCGTAGATCTTCGTCCAATTCCAGACTTACCTGAACCACATCATTTGCTTGTTTTTGGATTTCTTCCCGAATTTTTTTCAAAATGATGATGATATGTTTTTCTGTCCCCATGCGAAGCATCGATCCCTGATAGGGAACTCCGTCAAAACTGACTTTTATTGGAACCCTGCCTGTAGTTCCGAAAAGCGTTACCGTGTCAAAAGGGAATTCT
>DAOUGX010000580.1:0-7379 GCA_034428855.1 Anaerolineaceae bacterium
CCACTTGTTATACCTGCCATCGCATCCGGGTTTATCATGACATTTTCCAAAACAATGGGAACTTTTGGTGGTCCCAACGTTCTGGGTGTCCCGGTTCGTTATTACACACTATCCACCATGCTTCGATCCAATACCGGTATAGGAAATTATGGTGATGGTTTTGTTTTGGCGATCGTTTTGATTTTATTCGCCATGACAACCGTTTTGCTTAACCAAAAATTGGTTGGAACTCGTAAGAGCTATGAAACCATTGGTGGACGTGGCTTTATGGCTCAAAAAGTAAAGCTTCGCAACTTCAAACCTTTGATTACCGTATTAGTGGTGATTTTTCAATTTATCATCGCTGTATTACCCCTTGTCTTGCTAACCTGGAGTACTTTCATGCTTCGAACGGGTGATTATAGTCTGAGCAATTTCACCCTTGCTCATTGGATTGGCCAGGGCGATATTAAGATTAATAGTGGTGAACCAGGTGTCTTGTTGAACCGAAAAATCTACATGGGAGCGTGGAACTCAATCCGTTTGGCATTATTTACGGCGTTGTTCACTGCATTATTTGGTGTGATATTAGGGTATGCCATTGTAAAAGGACGGGGAACCAGACTCTCAAAAATTGTTGAGCAAATGGCATTTATCCCGTATGTAATTCCGGGTATTGCGTTTGGTGCTGTATATATTTCGATGTTCACGAAACCTGTAGGTTTCATTCCACCTCTATATGGCACGTTTGCGTTACTGGTGGTTGTTTCTGTGGCAAAACACATCCCATACTCTGCCCGAAGTGGCGTATCAGCCATGTTGCAGGTGGGTAAAGAATTAGAAGAAGCGGCAGCAATTGCTGGAGCAAGTCCCTGGCATCGATTCAAACGCATAATATTTCCACTCACGAGCACAGGATTTGTGTCGGGCTTTTTATTAACATTCATCACAACCATGCGGGAATTATCACTGATTATTTTGTTGGTAACCCCATCCACAGCAGTTTTGGCCAGTATGACGATGCGTTATATCGAAAATGGTAGCGAACAGCAAGCCAATGCAGTCATTATCATTCTGATTGTTCTGGTCCTGGTTGGTAATTTCATTATCAGTCGTTTCCGTGGTGGCAGTTTGAAAAAAGGTTTAGGAATGTAAAGAGGAGAACATGGATACACCCATCATTATTAACAATCTAACAAAAAAATTTGGAGATGTCGTTGCAGTCAATAATGTAAGTTTAACAATTGAACCTGGTACATTTTTGACATTATTAGGTCCAAGTGGTTGTGGAAAAACCACATTATTGCGCTGTATTTCTGGTCTGGAAGATCCGGATGATGGCGAAATCATCATTGGAAACAAACTCGTTTATTCCAGGAAAAAAGGCATATCTTTAGCACCCGGACAGCGAGATTTAGGACTCGTATTTCAGAATTATGCTCTTTGGCCTCACATGACGGTCTATAAAAACATCACATTTGCCTTAGAAATTCAGAAACTTTCAAAATCGGATATGGATAAACGGGTTAAAGAATCGCTGGCTGAAGTTCAGATGGAGGGGTATGAAGATCGATATCCCCGTGAAATGAGTGGAGGACAACAACAACGAATTGCGCTCGCCCGTATGTTGGCTTACCGTCCAAATGTTTTCTTAATGGACGAACCTCTCTCCAATCTGGATGCTCGTTTGCGAATGGACATGCGCACGGAACTGAAACGATTGCATCATATTTCTGGTGCTACGACTGTGTATGTAACCCATGATCAAATCGAAGCAATGACCATGTCAACCTATATTGCCATCATGAAGTTAGGTGTCATTCAACAAATGGATTCTCCGGACAAGGTATATCATTACCCTGCCAATTTATTTATCGCTGATTTTATTGGTAACCCCAAAATAAATTTATTGCCAGGAAAAGTCATCAAACAGGATGAAGTGGATATGGGTTATTTTAATATTCCAGCCAATACATACACCAAGAAAGGTGAAGTAGTCGCTGGTTTACGACCAGAAGATATCTGTATTTCTCCTGAACCTTTGGATCACGGTGTTGAATTTACTGCATATTCAGTTCTTCCATCTGGTGCTGATACCACCATTATTGCCAGACAGGGTAAAACCGAATTAACGGTTAAAGAGATGGGTGTAAGCAAAATTAAAATGGATCAAAAAATATGGTTGACGTTTAATAAAAATGCCATCAATTTATATGATAAAGAGTCAGGCAATTTAATTTGTGAATAAAAATAGGAGAAAAAGATAACAAGGAGGTAAAAAGAAGAAGACAGTTTTCGTAATTTGTTTCAATTCCCAAACAGAATAAGGAGAAAAGTAAATGAAAACGATTTTTAGAATTTTTGCAATGATCATGTTGATCAGTATGTTGGTAGCCTGTGCACAAACACCACAGGAACCAGCTGTTTCGGATGAGCCAGCAGCTCCAGCAGAAGAAGTGGCTGAAGAATTAACACCGAAAGAACAATGGTTAAAGGATAATCAGTTAGGTGCTTATGATACGGGTACCCAGGATTGGGCAGCCATTGAAGAAGCAGCCAAAAAAGAAGGCACACTTCTGGTATATGCTAATTCTTCTAAAGTAGAGAAAGCTGCTGAGGCCTTTATGGAAGTCTATCCTGACATTAACGTGCAGGCATTTGATCTCGGTGGTGATGATGTATTAATGAAAACAGTTGAAGAGCAAAAAGCAGGTGCTTTCACAGGTGATGTCTGGTTCAGCAGTGGTGGCGCTGAGTTGGTTGGTAATGTTTTACCAAAGGAATATGTCTGGAAATTTGTACCGGATAGTGTGGTCGGACTGGTCGACGAACAATATATGCAGCCACTTTTGATGGCGAGATTGGGAACCAGTATTTTTGCATACAACTCCGAATTAAACGATACCTGCCCGATTTCAAATATTTGGGAACTTACTGAACCGGAATGGTCTGGAAAATTCTTCATAGAAGATCCTTTGAATGACGCTTCCACCTTGAGCAAATTACTAACTTATGCTTCCAAGGTAGATGAAATGCAAGCTGCCTATGTTGATTTTTATGGAAAAGAACCAGTTCTGGATTCTGATACGCCAGATGTTGGTTGGTTATGGCTAAAACGATTTGCCCAGAATGGCCCAATTCCAGAACCAGGTGGTGATGAAGTTGATTCTGCTTTTGCTACTCCCGGAATGACAGAAAGTTTCATGGCATTGACTTCTTATTCAAACATGGCAGATGTGATGGAAGGAAATCTGGCATTTGAACCATGCTGGGGTCTCAAACCAATGTTAGGTATTCAAAGCCAGAGTTATCTGGGAATCATCAATCAGGCACCACATCCCAATGCTGCAAAATTATGGATCAAATTTGTGATGGGTCCAGACGGCCGTGATCCATGGGCAAAATTTGGAACATATTTTACTGATTCCACATATGTAGTTCCTGAAGGACAGAAACCACTTGCTGAAATGATGTCTATGACTTGGTTCATAGATGAACAATATGCTTATGATCATATGCTGGAAGGTCGTGACTTTTATCTGGTTAATTTAGGTAAAAAATAAAAATTTTCATTGATTAAAAATCGATGAAATTTATCGAAGTAATTAACATTTTTAAAAAAAAAGAAACCATAAGCATAAGTAACAAAACTAACTTTAGAGGTATTTGTATGAGATTATCGACAGTTTTCTTTGATATGGGTGGTACGATCGACACATTCGGTTATACAAGGGAATTTCGTATTGAAAATGTACACCATATTAAAGACTGTGTAGCCAAGGTTTCGATTACGTTACACATGACTGATGAACAACTTGCTGATTCGATCACACAGGGAGCATCAGATTATTTACGCTGGAACATGAAATCCAACATCGAATTAACCCCAGCTGAAATTTGGTCTCGATTTTTCCTGAAAGGTCAAAACATTTCTGCTTATGAACTCACCCCCATTGCTGAGGATCTGGCTTTTTTGTACGAAACAGAACTCTACCATCGTGAAATGCGTGCAGAAATACCAGAAGTATTGGCACAAATCAAAGAAATGGGATTCCAGATGGGAATCATCAGCAATACGCAGAGCTTGAATCAAGTACGATACAACCTGGAACAATATGGCATTCTTAATTACTTCGATCCAATTGTTTTATCCTCTGAATATGGCCGACGGAAACCAGATCCAGCCATTTTTTATCATGCCGCACGCCTGGTAGGGGTTCCTACCAGTGCTTGTGCTTACATTGGCGATAAGATCAACCGCGATATTATTGGTGCACGAAGATCTGGGTTCCGTTTAGCTGTTCAGATTAAACATAAATATGATGATGGCATCCTGGATGAGGGGGCAATTCCGGATGCTATCATTGAAAATATGCAGGAAATCATCCCGATACTGGAAGCCGAGAAAGAAAAAGATCTGATTTCCCTCAAAAATGTGAATGGAAGGAAAATTAAGGCGATTTTCTTCGATGCAGGCGATATTCTATATTATCGACCCAATAAAGAAGAAAATTTTCTGAGATTCTTGGAGGGGAAGGAATTGAAGATTCATCCAGATTGCGAACAAGAACGAGCACGATTGAAAGATCTTGCATTTTCAGGTCAAATAGGAAGACATGAATATTACGAAAAGGTGCTAGATCTGTATGGAATGAAAGATCAAGACATTATTGCTGAAGGCGTCAAAGCAATGAGTCTGGATGATAATTCAGTTGAAATAATTAATGGTGTTCCAGAGACGATTAACCGATTAAAAGAAAAAGGTTACATTTTAGGTATCATTACAGATACTGCACTTCCGATCACTAAAAAACTGAATTGGTTCGATCAAAAAGGTTTTGGTGGCCTATGGGATGTTTTTATCAGCTCGAAGGAAATGGGTGTTCGAAAACCAGATCCACGAATGTATGAAAAAGCCATCCGACAGGTCGGTATCAGTCCCACAGATGCAGTTTTTGTTGGCCATAAATTGTCTGAATTAGATGGTGCACATGCGGTTGGAATGAGAACAGTAGCATTTAATTATGAAGATGGAGCGATTGCTGATTATTATATTGATCAGTTCTGTGATTTGTTAAAAGTACCGCTCTTAGAAAACTAAATTAGATTGGATTATTATGAATACATCAATTAAGGCGATCTGTTTTGATGTGGGCGGAACGCTACGGGTAGCTCATGAAAAACAGGAACGTGACATCACGAATATTACCAAAATTCAAAAAATCACTGGTGTGAATGGTTCACCTCATGAATTTGCCAAAGTCTTAGCTGCACGGGAAAAAAATTATAGGATTTGGTCCCGTAAACATTTAATTGAGCTCAATGAATCAGAGTTATGGTCTACTTTTATGTTACCTGCTCATGCTGAACCATTTACACAAGAAAAAGCGGTGACATTAAACCAGCTTTGGCGCGATTCGCGTTTGAAAACCATTCTTCCGGACGCTGTGGAAACGATTAAAACATTATCGCAGCGAGGATATCTTTTAGGAATCATAAGTAACACAACCTCCTCTGTCGAAGTTCCTCAATTATTAGAAGAAAATGGAATAGCTGATTTATTCCAATGTGTAATATTATCAACAGTCTTTGGAAGGAGAAAACCACATCCTTCTTTATTCATTGCCTGTGCGAAGGAACTCAATGTAGTACCGGAAGAATGTGCTTATGTAGGAGATATCATTTCCCGGGATGTGGTAGGTGGGAGACAGGCTGGTTTTGCGGAAATTACCATCATTGATGCTAATGGATACGTCAAAGATCCCAGTGTGATGGAAGATGAAGAACCGGATGGAACTATCTCTTCGGTAATGCAACCAGATTATCGAATCTCGAGATTGAGTCAATTGTTAGAACATTATCCGGATAGAAATGGAAACAAACAACAACCTCACACAAAGAAAAGAAAATCAACCGAATTGTTTGATGTAGCGCTTTCGACGATGTGGCATGTGGACCAAAAAATCCCTTTTAATCAGACGTTTGAAATTGGGAGAGAAGTAGGTTTTCCACGATTCGAACTCAATCATCGGGTCAGTCCCGACTTATATCAACAATGGGATGCAAATCGGTTTTATATTTCCACCGTGCACGACCCTTGCCCGGCAGTTTATACCAATGATGAATTTAAAATTAATGATTATTTGATTTCTTCTTTGGATGAAAAAAAACGCATCAAAGGTCTGGATATCACCAAACAAACCATCGAAACAGCTATTCGATTAGGGTCTAGATCGGTTGTGATTCATCCTGGGATGATCATGTGTGATTATGGTCCAGAGGTGATTTTAAGAAGGATGTACGAACAAGGGGAAAAAGATTCACCTGAGTATGAACAATTGAAAGCGGAAATGCTCGCATTTAGAAATAAAGCAGCTCCACCTCATGTTGAGCAGGTCATGAGAAGCCTTACAGAATTAATTGATTTCGTCAGACCAACTGGAATTGAAGTTGGCCTGGAAAATAGATACCATTTTTATGATATACCCTTGATTGATGAAATGCAATTATTCCTGGATTTGTGCGATGAGGATTGGTATGGTTTCCATTATGATGTGGGTCATGCCCAGGTAATGAGCGTGCTTGGTTTCATAGACCACGAAGAGTGGCTTAAAAGATTTGGTAAACGTATAATCGGTGTCCATCTGCATGATGTTCAAGGAGTAACTGATCATCAGATGCCCGGAAGTGGCGATTTGGATTATGCAATGATTGCACCTTATATTCCAAAATCAGCGAACTTAACATTGGAGGTTAGCCCGAAATTGACAAAGGAGAATCTCTTGCAAAGTCTCAATCACCTGACAAAATTTGGTATTATTTCAAAAATATAGTCCTAGTGGAGGTATGATGCTAAAGATTTTTAGAAAACGGCGAAATGTATTTATCAAGCTGATTCAAGAACAAGCAGCTTTAACCCTGGAAGGAATGGATATCCTAAAGAAGTACCTGGTTAAACCTGATGAAATTTTAGCCGATCAATTAACAGCAAAAGAAAAAGAAGCGGACGAATCACGCAGGATCTTAATTGATGAATTAAACCGGACTTTTATAACACCTTTTGACCGAGAAGATATTTTTGCGTTATCCAGAGCCATTGATGATGTGTTGGACTACGCATACAGTACCATGACTGAAATCGTAATATTTAAAGTTGAACCAACTGAGTTTATGGTCAGGATTTGTTCGTTATTGCGAGATGCTTCCTTTGAAATCCTGATGGCAGTGGAACGATTACAGGATCATCCTGGAGTATCCGCTGAACATGCACAACGAGCAAAAGCTTTAGAGAATCGTGTTGAAACTGTTTATCGTGAGGCTTTGGCTGATATGTTGCAGGAAACCGAAGATGTAAAAATGTTGGTGAAGATGATGAAATATCGGGAAGTTTATCGTCACCT
>DAOUGX010000581.1:0-1557 GCA_034428855.1 Anaerolineaceae bacterium
CATTGTATTTTTCAATTCCAAAGGTAAGATAACATTTTCCCAAACCGTTAAGGATGGTATCAGGTTAAAGAACTGAAAAATAAAACCGATATGATTTCTTCTAAATTCTGTCAATTTATAATCCGAAAAAAGATTGACCTCATATCCATTTAATTGAATGACTCCAGAACTTACAGAATCTATGCCACTGATTAAATTTAATAATGTACTCTTTCCACTTCCACTTTTTCCAAGGATTGCCACAATTTTTCCAAAACTAAATTCAACGGATATTTGGTCCAGAACAATTCTTTTGTTATTGGATCCATCAATGTAATATTTAGAAACATTCATTAATTTAAGAAAATTGTTATTCATAACGACAATTTTAATGTGGTTTCTGAATAATAATTCTTACTGTATAACATTTTACAAAATTTATACAAAAATATAATTTAGTAAATATGCGGGTTACTTTTTAGCCAACGATTAGTTTAAACTCCTTCCTGATCCAATCAAAGCTTGATATAATGTATGTATCTGGGGATGACAGGCTTCGACGGGAGAGGCTGGTCTCAGATTGCGAGCCGAGAGGTACCGACCTCGAAAAATCAGTACAAAAAACAAGTGCCAATCGCACAAACAATTACGCTGCTATGCCCCTCGCTGCCTAGTGAGTGACTAGTAGCCAAATGGTTCTTTCGAGAACCACGTCTACCTTCCCCGCTTCCTGACCGGTGGAAGACTAGGCGACACAAAGTCAGGATGCCATATTTCAATCTGCGGGAAATATGAAAGAAGGCTTTCGGGTCTTAGCAGATAGCACTCCATCAGTTTTGTTAGCTGTCTGATGAAGATGCAAATCAATCAACTGACTACGCTCGTAGATATTTGAAGATCTATTCTTTCGGACGCGGGTTCGATTCCCGCCATCTCCACTTTCTATTGAATTGCCACTCTCAATTCTTTAAGCAGACCAATCCCTTCAGGTAAGCTCCTTCAGGGAAATTAAGCCCCACTGGATGATCTGGACCCTGACTTAATCTTTCAAGTATGGATGCTTGTACACCTGCATCTAATGCAGCGTCCGCAATAATCTTTTGAAACAGCTCCGCTGTAATACCACCAGAGCAAGAAAATGTAACCAGAATTCCTCCTGGATTCAACAGTTTGAAACCTAACAGGTTAATATCTTTGTAAGCACGCGAGGCTCGATTTACATGCGCGGCGGTTGGGGCAAATTTTGGTGGATCCAATATGATGACATCAAACTTTTTGTTTTGGTCACGCATTTTTCTTAACCCATTGAATGCGTCAGCTTCAATCCATTCATTTTGATTATCATGGAAACCATTAATTTGATGGTTTCTTCGTGCAAGTTCAATTGCTTCTTTACTGCTATCAAGGGAGATTACTTTTGCTGCACCTTTTCCAAGTGCGTGGACACTAAACCCGCCTGTAAATGAAAAAACGTTCAATACTGATTTGTCCTTGCAGTAATCTGCAACAATTCGACGATTGATTCGTTGATCGAGATAAAAACCCGTTTTTTGACTTTTTTCCAAATCAACTATGAAC
>DAOUGX010000582.1:0-1610 GCA_034428855.1 Anaerolineaceae bacterium
GCTATCCCTTTTGCCATGTTCATACCAACAACCAACGAACCTGCCAATCCAGGCCCACGAGTCACAGCGATTGCATCGATATTATCAAGGCTCAGGTATGCCTGTTGTAATGCTTGTTCGACCACATCATAAATCGTGATGATATGTTGTCGGGAAGCTACTTCCGGGAAAACACCTCCATATTGTTGATGAAGATCAATCTGAGATGCAACGACCGAGGAAAGTAAAACGCGTCCATTTTCAAGGACGGCTGCTGCAGTTTCGTCACAAGATGTCTCAATTGCCAAAATTCTGGCTGCTGGAAATACATTTTTTAATTCACCCATTTACAAACCACCAATTGTTAAAAATCCATCATTATATTAAAGTGATTATTGATTAACCGGAATAATTAAATTCATAGGATAATCAACCATTTTTTCAATTGTACCGCTTTCGGAAACATAATAAGTATCTTCTAAACGAACCCCCATTCCTCTTTCAGGATAATACAGACCGGGTTCAATTGTGAAAACAGATCCTTTTAGTAAAATTTCATCATCATTGGACGTGGATCCCGAGAAGGGCATTTCATGAACATGTAATCCTAATCCATGACCAAGACTATGTACATACCCCTGTAAAGTAGAAGGATTACTGAGAATGGTGGGATGCCCCATTCCTTCAAATAATTCACAAGTTCTTTTTTGAAATTGTTTAAAGGGCATATTTTCTTTTAATTCAGATACGACTGTATCATAGACAGATTTCACCTGTTCATATAAGCTTATTACCTCGTCCGAAGCATAACCAACGCACCAGGTACGCGTGAAATCATAAAAATATCCTCCGCCATTTTCGCATGGGAATATATCAAAGACAATCGTTTTGCCCAATTCGATAACATCCGAATCATTCCCCTGACTATGAGGCACACCGGCATCTCGACCAATTGCAAAAATGGTTTGTTCCGGATTTTCTGCACCAGCTTCTGCCAACCATAAATTGATTTTTGATTTAACATGACCAATGGTTAGCTGGGAACCATCATTCCTAATTAGAATATTTTCCTTAACCTTTTGTTCGCTAAGAAAATTGAAAACTTTATGAACAACTTGAGTGGTAATGACTCCCATTTTTCTAATTCTTTCAATTTCCACGGAATCTTTTACCATCATTGCTCTCAAAAAGATCGAGTCAGGAACCATACCAGTTATCTGATATTGGGGAAATAATTGTTGTAAGCGCTGGAAAATGGCAAATTTTGGACCTATTTCTGTTGATCCATAAAGTGCGATCGTCCCTTTTTCAAGGCCAGCTCGCAGTAATTGGTCACGATATCGAAGGGCATATGCATCTATTTGATTGTGATTAGTTTTTTTCAAGTAATCTGAAAATTGAAATTGATCATAACTACAAGTTATTAGCCCGGTTTTGGCAGCTTCGTCTCTTTCCATAGGACCATGAAAGAGTACCGGTAATTCACCAACTTTTTTAACAAGATCAGCGTTTGTTATATGTCCACCACCTGTTAAATAAAACATCGCAGGATTATGTTGAGCGGGTCCAACAACTAAAAAGGCATCCACGTTGCTTTCGATCATTAATCTATCCAGATCACTTTTCATATT
>DAOUGX010000583.1:0-3015 GCA_034428855.1 Anaerolineaceae bacterium
GGTTCCAGTGATCATCTCATTTATTCATTATATGTTTAGTGAGTATTTTTCGGGAGGAAGTAATGATGGATTTTCTTAAGAATTTATTTGGAACCAAAAAAAAGCCGGTTGCGAATATCAATATTGAAACAGCACCTTTATCGGAAGAACAATTAAAATTTGTAACAAAAGAAGAACCGGTTGTTACTCCTTCACAATTATTGGTTGGTATCGGTCAATCAGTAGGGCGGCAACGAGATCATAATGAAGATTCGCTATTTTATTTCAATTCAAGTTTTGCGAACGACACAAATGATGTCTCTTTTGGGATTTTTATTGTGGCTGACGGAATGGGTGGTCATGAATATGGAGAAGTTGCGAGTAGTATTGCCTCTAAGACCTTAGGTGATTTTGTAGTTCAAAAGCTTTATTCCCCATTATTCAACCCAAATTCAACTTTACCTCCCAGTGAGAGTATTCAAGAAATCATCGAAAATGGGATAAAACAAGCGCAAAATGCAGTGATGCAAAAAGCACCAGGTGGTGGTACTACCATTACTGCAGGTCTTATCTTGGGAGATCAAATAACAATAGGCCATGTAGGTGACAGTAGGTTATATTTTATTTTTCCGGATGGGAGAATTGAACCTAAAACCAATGATCACTCTTTAGTGAAAAGATTGGTTGATTTAGGCCAGATTACTGAAGCTGAAGCTAAAAACCACCCTAACAAAAATGTTTTATATCGAGCTTTAGGACAATCAGATCCATTTCGACCTGATATCACAAATTTGACTCTACCTAAACCTGGTTATGTATTATTATGTAGTGACGGATTATGGGGGTTAGTTAATGAGGATGAATTATTCAGAATAGCAACCAGTACAGAGAATCCCTCCATTGCATGTACAAAGATGGTTGATGCTGCTAATAAGGCAGGTGGTCCTGATAATATAAGTGTCATTTTAGTAAAAATAATGTAAAGATGAATTTATATAATTTATTAGGTTTGCCCTTTGATGCAACAAAGGAAGAAATTAGAAAAGCATACTTTGATGCTGCAAAAAAGAATCATCCCGATTTGCAAACATCTTTCGATTTACAAGAACGTTTTATTCAAATTCAAAATGCTTATGAAACTCTAAGCGATGATGATAAAAGAAGTAATTACAACAAACAATTTTCAGATACAGAAAAAATAAATAAGAACATCCAAATTAATGCTTACTACAGTCGATCAATTATCCCTTTAATTGCCGAAGAACAAGCGTTTTATCTTTTGTTAGATATATTCTCTCCGGAAAAAATAAAAGATGAAGATCTACCATCTATCAATCTGTGTATTGTGCTGGATACATCAACTTCCATGCAGGGAGCAATTTTAAATAAATTAAAACTTGAATTGATTAATTTAGCTCGATTACTTAATGATGAGGATATTATTTCCATTGTCACATTTAGTGATTTTTCTCAAGTAATTCTTCATCCTTGCAAAATTAAAGATTTAGGAAGTGAATTATCCAAAATTCAGGGAATTGTTGCCGGTGGATCAACAGAAATTGTTAAAGGATTACAAGAAGGTATTTCAGTTCTCCATAATTTAGAGAATTCATCGGCAAAATTATTATATTTGATCACGGATGGGCATACATATGGCGATGAAGACAAATGTATAAAAGTTATTCGTGAAGCAAGTGAGGAAGGGATAATTTTTCAAGCAATTGGTGTTGGTAAAGATTGGAATGATGAATTTCTGGACACTTTATCCAAGATAGCAGGTGGAGAAACACAGTTTGTTAACTCGTCGGATGAAATGTATAAAATATTAAATTCAAAAATCCAAAATTTTGGTGTCCTATTTTCCAAATCTGTAAGAATTTCATTCAATTTACACCCAAATGTAAAACTCAACTATGCATTTCGTTTAAGTCCGGATTTATCCAGGTTGGAAACCTCTTCAGAAATTCAATTAGGAAATTTGTATTCAGAGAAGCATCTTAGAGTTATTTTTGAATTTATTATTGATGAATTACCGGATGAAATAAAAGAAATACGATTATCGCATGGTTCAATCAAAGTAGAGATCCCAACGAACACCATATTTACAAAACGTTACTTTTATGATTTTAAGCGGCCTGTTCTACCGCGTGTGGAAAAGGAAAAAATCCCACCAGTCATCATTAATGCTTTATCAAGCTTGTCTCTTTATCGAATTCAAGAAAAAGCTCGAGAAGATGTAAGAGAAGGGAATTATAATAAAGCTACAAAGAGATTACAGAATTTGGCATCTCATTTAGTTAGCAAAGGGAATCACGAATTGGCTAAAACTATTATCCAGGAAGTTGATACTTTGCAAAAGACCAATCATTTCTCTGAATTAGGAATTAAGAAGATAAAATATGGAACCAGATCTTTATTAATGTTACCGGAGCCTTATAGGGAGGATAAATGATAATTTGCCCCAATTGCCATCACAAAGAATTACCAGGTGCGTTATTTTGTAGTGAGTGTGGAGCTAGATTGATTTCATTAGATTATTTAACTACTCAATCAATTAAGAAAAACAATACTGACAATCTGGATGATTCATTTACAGATGAAGTCATTGACACAGAAGCCTCTTCAATGGATTTCTTTCAAAAACAATCCATTTCATCAGACCTTGCTTTATATTTAATTGAAGCAAAACAGACTTTACAATTAATTGGAAGGTCAGAGTACACCTTAGGACGTGTGGCTGAAGGTCAACCAATATTGCCAGATGTTGATTTGTCTCCATTTGATGCGTATGCTCAAGGAGTCTCCCGGTTACATGCTGCGATAAAAATCAATAAAAATCGTGTAGCCATAATGGATCTCGGCTCATCCAATGGTACGAGAGTTAATGGGCAAAAAATAGTTCCTCACGTTGATTATCCCATCAGTCATAATGATCAAATTGCACTTGGCAAGTTAAGAATTCAGATATTGATTAGGTAAGGATAAAAATGATAACTGTAATTGTACATATCAACAATGAAGACCCAGTTATGGGTG
>DAOUGX010000584.1:0-3810 GCA_034428855.1 Anaerolineaceae bacterium
GCAGTTCGAACACTCATAAAAGCCATCCAACAAGCACAGGATTATGGAATTCTCGGTAAGAATATTTTTGGGAGTGATTTTTCTTTCAATGTCGAATTGAGAATGGGTGCTGGTGCTTTTGTTTGTGGAGAAGAAACTGCGCTAATCGCTTCTATAGAGGGGAAACGTGGTGAACCACGCCCACGCCCACCATTCCCAGCTGTTTCTGGTCTATGGGGAAAGCCAACCAGCATCAATAATGTGGAGACGTTCGCAAACGTACCCCAAATTATTCTGACAGGTCCAGAATGGTTCGCTAGCATGGGTACAGAAAAAAGCAAGGGTACAAAGACTTTTGCTTTGGCAGGAGATGTTAATCATACTGGTTTGATCGAGGTCCCTTTAGGGATTACATTAAAAGAGATCGTGTATGATGTAGGGGAAGGTATCAAAAAAAATAAACAACTCAAAGCCATTCAAACTGGTGGACCAATGGGTGGCTGTATTCCTGCCAGTATGATTGATTTACCGGTAGATTATGAATCCTTAACCGCTGCAGGTTCTATGATGGGCTCTGGCGGTATGATCGTAATGGATGAAGATACCTGTATGGTGGATATTGCCCGTTTCTTCATGGAATTTAATCAGGAAGAAAGTTGTGGAAAATGCACCCCCTGTCGAGTGGGTACCTATAGTATGCTGCAAATCCTGAACCGAATTTGTGCAGGTGAAGGATTGGATGGAGATATTGAGGAACTCGAGAGATTATGTAAAGTAACCAGGGTACATAGTCTTTGTGGCCTTGGCCAGGGGTCACCTAACCCGGTCATCAGTACGATCAAACATTTCCGAGATGAATATGAAGCACACATTTATGAAAAACGTTGTCCTGCAAAAGTATGCCGGGCTTTGATTCGTTTCAATATCAACAAAGACAGTTGTACTGGATGTACATTCTGCGCTAAGAATTGCCCTGTCGGTGCAATCACCGGCGAGCGTAGAAAACCACATGAAATTGACCAGGAAATCTGTATCCAATGTGGTATTTGTTTCCAGACATGCAATTTCAATGCAATAGAAATATTACCCGGTAAAGCTCAATTGGTAGGAGAACATTCATGATTCCCATAACAATCAATGGTCAACAATATCTCGTCGAAGAAGGAAAAACACTCCTGAGAACTGCACAAGAATTAGGTATTACCATTCCCAGTCTGTGTGATCATCCAGACTTAACTCCTCATGGTGGATGTCGTCTTTGTGATGTGGAAGTGAAGGGTTTAAGAAATCCAGTTGCAGCCTGTACGTTACCAGTGTCAGCTAACATGGAAGTAATCACAGAAACTGAAGATCTTTTTGAAGCCAGGAAAACAATCCTGGAGTTATTACTGGTAAATTACTATGGTCCTGATCAAATCGAAAATGGAAAAACGAATTACTTTCTCAAATGGTGTACCCATCACAAGGTAGATATTCAAACCAGAATGAGAAAAGAACCAAAATTCAAAGTTGACAGTGATCCTAATCCTTTTATTCGGGTGGATATGAATCAATGTATTTTATGCACTCGCTGTATCCGAGCATGTGCAGAAATTCAAGGTCGATTTGTTTGGGGGATGGCAAATAGGGGTATTGAAAACCATATTATTGCTGGCTCAGGAGTATCATTGATCCAAGCCAGGTGTGAATCTTGCGGTGCGTGTGTAGATTATTGTCCGACAGGTGCTTTAACTCATAAACCATCATTCACAATAGGTAAAACTGAAAAGAAAGTTCAAACCACCTGTTCATTTTGTGGTGTTGGTTGTAATTTTGATTTAAATATTGTCAATGACGAAGTCGTAAAAATCACACCGAATCCTGCTGCACCGGTGAATGGGAAACATTTATGCGTTAAGGGTAGATATGGATATAAATTTATCAATCATCCTGATCGGCTAAAAAAACCCATGGTAAGGGAATATTTGTTGAAAGGTGGAAAGAAGATTTCAGGTCAAACAGACCCTTGGATTCCTGTCGAATGGGACGAAGCATTGTCGATTGTTTCCAAAAAACTTATTCAAGTAAAAAATGGATCTGGGCCTGACTCAATTGGATTTCTGACTTCAGCCAAATGCACCAATGAAGAAAATTATTTGATGAATAAACTTTCACGGCAGGTAATTGGAACTCATAATGTCGATCATTGTGCTCGGTTGTGTCATTCCTCAACGGTTGCTGGACTGGCGATGAGCTTTGGCTCCGGGGCAATGTCCAACACAATTCAGGATATCGTTGATCATGCAGAAGCCATTTTTATCATAGGATCAAACACAACAGAACAACACCCTGTAATCGGATCCCGCATTAGGCAAGCCGTGCTGAAGCGGAATGTTAAATTGATCGTTGCTGATCCAAGAAAAATTGATATTGCTGAATTTTCAACGATTTACTTACGCCAAAAACCGGGTACTGATGTCGCATTAATAAATGGCTTAATGCACATCATTCTGGAAAATAACTGGCAGGATAATTCATTCATTGAAGACCGTTGTGAAAATTTTGAGGAATTTTCGCAAACCATCAAAGGGTACACACCGGAACTCGTTTCATCTATCACTGGAATTTCAGTTTCCGAATTGTTCAAAACCGCTGAAATTATGGCTTCCCATAAACCAATGGCAGTATTTTGGGCAATGGGTATCACACAACATTCTACAGGTGTACTGAATGTTCTCACAATGGCGAATTTACAGATGCTATTGGGAAATATGGGTGTTGAAGGTGGCGGAGTCAACCCATTGCGTGGTCAAAACAATGTTCAGGGAGCATGTGATATGGGTGGACTCCCAAATGTTTTTCCTGGTTATCAATCAGTCACAAATCCAGATTTTATCACTAAGTTCGATAATGCCTGGAAATTACAGAAAACGAATGGTGAAGTCATTTCCCAACTATCTACAACTCCTGGATTAACATCCACTGAAATGATTCCAATGGCTCTAGAAGGAAAAATCCGAGCATTGTATATCATGGGTGAAAATCCTTTGGTTACAGATCCAGATGTCAACCACACAAAAAAATGTCTTGAAGTATGTGAGTTCATTGTCTTACAAGAGATATTCCCTTCCGATACTTCTGATTTTGCAGATGTTTTGCTGCCTGGAGTTTCCTTTGCAGAAAAAGATGGCACCTTCACGAATACTGAACGAAGGGTGCAATTAGTCAGACAAGCTATTACACCAAAACATAATGCCAAACCTGACTGGATGATCTTATCCGAGTTGGCCAACAAAATCTTAGCAGAAGAACAAGTCGAAAAAATTGGAGCATTCGCTGGATGGAATTATCGACACGCTTCTGAGATCATGCAAGAAATCAGTGCTCTGACACCAAGTTATGCAGGTATTAATTTTGATAGACTGAATAAAGGCGAACCACTTCATTGGCCGGTTAAGGATGTTGATCATACTGGCACACCAATATTGCACATCGGCACATTTACACGTGGAAAAGGGAAATTCCATCCCACTGAGCATATCAATCCCAAAGAATTGCCTGATGATGAATTTCCATTCTTGCTGACCACAGGTCGGGTACTGTACCATTGGCATGCAGGAGAAATGACACGACGTTCATCCGATTTACTGGAAGTATATCCTGGCGCATATATTGAAATTAATCCGGAAGATGCAATCAGGAGCGGGATTAAAACAAATCAGCAAATAACACTAACCTCCCGACGAGGCGAAACAAAAGGCAAAGCATTAATTACCGATCGTGTTTCTCCTGGATTGATTTTTGCTAATTTTCACTTTCCAGGAGAACAAAATACGAATAATCTGACAATTG
>DAOUGX010000585.1:0-7051 GCA_034428855.1 Anaerolineaceae bacterium
GTCATCTTGTTTCTGACAACGGCTTGTACGGTCAATTTACCAGGATCAACTTTATTAGGTCGGGTGCATTTCACAGATAGCGGGGGATATGAAGTACAGGTTGTGAACGAATACACCTTTGAGGAGTTAGAAGGTGCATTTGAAATGTTATCCCCCGGATCGGAACCATTGATTGGACCAGGATTTATTGGATTTGGTGGGTTGATCGAGGAAGAAAGAACCAATGAAGATTTGTGGAATTTCGTTACCCTGGACGTATATAACGATTTTCAATTTGAAATACCTAAACCGGGCAAAGTAGACTCAAATACAGGTTTAATCAGTGAATTTGAAGGTGTACAGGAGGGGGTAAGTGTTCACGGGAAATTGTTTCTTACGATGGTCAGCGAGAAGCATCAGTTCGTCCTGATCGGTTTTGCTCCTGAAGCGGATTGGAAAAAGTTTGAACCCATTTATGATCGAGTTTTAAAAACCGTCAAATTTTATATTCCAAATCGCTCATTAATATTGGATAATCCATATCGACGAGATATTGAAAAAGATGAATTCAATACGACTCCCAGGTCACGTGGTGCAATGGATGCAATTCCCAATGATCGCACCATCATCCGTTCTGATTTAGATTAAAATTCGGTAAACCTTTAAATTTTGGTTATTCAGAAATAAATTTCATTTTCTCAAACAGCGGTAATTAAATTGTTAGGAAAATCACTCTTTCTTTGATTACATTTGATCATTGTTTTTGTATTCATATAAGAATGTATAATGAATGTATATTATAAAAAATAATAACTCAATGAAAGAAAGGCTGCTTGTTGAAAATGATCAATCATGAAACACTCGTTGAAAAATTGGCAAAGGTGAACCATTTTAAGCGTTTACCAGAACAAGCCATCAAAGATATTGTCTATGCTGGCCAAATAAATCATCATAAAGCAGGTAGCATTCTCTTTCATGAAGGGCATCCTTGCGCTGGACTTTTTGTTATTTTCAGGGGACATGTGCATCTGTATAAAATGGGCGTACAGGGCCAGGAATCCATCATCACCAGTATAAAACCTGTCGTCATGTTTAATGAAGTACCGGTTTTGGATGGGGGTCTAAATACTGTCTCAGCGGTAGCAGTTCAGGATTGTGTAACCTGGTGCATATCAAGTGATCGATTTCACCTGCTTATGAAGAAATACCCGGAATTAGGCACAGGATTGTTAATGATCATGGCAAGTCGGAACCGATTATTATTTAATCGTTATGAGGACTTATTCAGTCGCCCAGTTATAGCCCGCCTGGCGAAAGTCATTATTCATTTAAGTGAAGATGGAGCAAGTCCGATTAACCGATATCGATACAACAATCAGAAATTAGCAGCCTTGGCAGCCACAGTACCTGAAGCCATCAGTCGATCATTGAAAATTTTAAAGAATGATGGAGCGATTGATGCTACTCGGGGTGAATTGAGTGTTATGTCTCTGAACCATCTGTATTCTGTGGCAATGATTGATTTAATGGACTTCAGGTATTATTCCCAAAATTGACCAGCTCTTATTAATTTAACTCGGTTAGCTCAACCGGTTTGCTTTGAAGTTCATGGTTGAACATATTAAATATTGACCAGAGTAATGTCCCTAAGCCACCAACAAGGAAAGAGGTTCCAAAAACCATCAACGGTGTGTAGAAAACATACACCCAATTTTCACCATTCAGGGTGTGGGAAGGTGCTGCCCAATCAAAAACTGTCAGGGTAATAATGCCGATGATCATGGCAGCCATACCTGCAGCAGCAGATTTGGTGGTTTTACTGCTGGATCCCGATGTAAAATCGACTCGTTTACGAATCCCAGGGAGATTTAGTGCGAGAAAGATGAGCAAGGTGATCACATTCAGATAAAATTTAACATTGGCTGGAGCTGCTTTTCCACGCAATCCTAAGGATGTGAAATAATGGATAGCACCTAAAGCTGTACCGATTATTAAAACGATCAAAGCGAATCGATAGACTTTCGATCCACCGCGAATTAATTTTACAGTTGACCAAACGCCTGCGATACCAAGTGCGACCGTTGTCACCACCAACGCCTGATAAATCCATCGCACATCCATCAGTTCTTTGAACGCCATGCGATAGCCAATATTATTAGAAAAAGCTACACAGGAAGTTCCAGCCCCTCCCAGAAGATTCATGGCGGTTGTTATTCCCATAAAAAGTATTGCGGTAATTTTTAAGATCTTACCCGTTTTATCCATTACAAGATTCTCCTTTGCATGTATTAACGATTATTGAGTTTCGATTTCCAGGGTTAAATTCCAGGGATTATTTTCAAAATGACACCGTTCACACTTTGCTGCGAGTACGGTATTGTGAGAAACAAAAGGTTTTGAACCGGATTCAGAAATTCCCTCCCATTCGTAAGTCCAGTTTGCAAAGGTAGTCCAGATCCCTGTTTCCTTGTCTGGGCCAACATCCATTCCGGAAGCATCATGGCAGGCTTCGCAAGCTACATTCTTATGCTTATCATCATGTCCAGGGATGATTTTGGCTGGATCCTGCAAAGACTCATGACAGGTACTTTCTCCGCAGGAAGTTGATAAAGCATGCGCGTTATGGCAATCGGTGCATAGGAAATCAGCATGCGCTCCATTAACTTCAACGGAGATATGTTCTTTTATATTGGAAGTCATATGGCATTTTGAGCAAAGCTCATTCGCGTTTGCTACTGCTGAATATTCTTCCAGGGCTGCCACTTCCAACCAACTAACCTCAGGCACCACATTGCCCTTTTTATCGGTCTGGTGACAAACCATGCACGGTATTGATTGCCAAGTAGTTTCCTCAATGATGGAAGGTGGTTCACTTAATTCAAATTTGCAGGTAAAACAGCTTTCTGGTAGGTCATCCATGGTTGGAACCCATTCAATGGGTGCGTGGCATTTGGCACAAGAATTATTTTTTCCAGAACCATCCACTACATACGTGTTGGCATGAGCGCTGCTTTGCCACTGAACCTGGATGGTATCGGGGTTTGTTGCTTCCTCCTGTTCTTCTGATGCTCCTGAAGAGCTGGTCACTGGTTTCTCTGGCTGAGAACCAGGTTCAGAATCGGAAAAACCATCCGCTGGTTGATTATTCGGAACTTCCACTGGGGATTCAGAAGAGTCAGATTGGCAACTCGTTAAAGAGATCAGGAGAAGAATGGTAAGGAAAAATTGTATAAGTTTATTGTGGTTTTTTTTCATATTGTTAATCTACCAATTTTCTATACCTGTATTGGGTGAGAGAAATCCCTCACCCAATACATTGTTGGTCAAATAACGAAGTAATTATCGAGAAAAAGGATTTTTCTATCCCTCTTCTTCTGGTGGTAGTCCTTCAGCAGTCAATACTGGTAATTCGTGGACATTCCCTTCAAAGTGGCAACGGTCACAACTTACCAACCAGTTGATGCTGTGAGATACAACAGCTGTGGTTGTCATTTGTCCTGATCGACTCATTTCAGTCAGGATGGGAACCCAGACGCCTCCCATGGCCTGATCTGGATGGGGGCCAACCTGCATGCCTGTGGCTTCATGGCAGGCCATACAGGTGACTTTATCCGCCATTTCCACATAACTTCCCTTGGCGTGTTCGGCAGCATTAATCTGATGACAATCGAGACAATCTTTGGGTTGTTGTGTATGAGGATCATGGCAGTCAGCACAATATTCAGGTTTTCGTTCGGTTGATAGAACACCTGCCCAATTTTTATGTGCACTTCCACCTAAATAAATTTCATGTGTGACTCCTCGTCCTCCTGTTGTTGACACGCCTTGTGAGGTGAGGTGACACTTGGTACATAATTCATTGGATGTGTTCACATCAATATATTCATCGGTGAGTGGGCTTAACCAGGCAATACCTTCCTGCACAACTCCATCTTCAACGCGATGGCAGGTTTCACAGGTTATTCCTACCCAATCTTCTTCTTCAACAAAATCCATTGTAGTAGCGATTCTTAATTCAGCATCGGTAGCAAATTTACAGGTTACACAATTGGGTGGCCGGTCAACTGTTGCTTCGGGGTCCCAGTTTTGCGGAGAGTGACAGCGAGAGCAATAAGTATTCGGTCCTTTCCCCAGGTCATAAGTGTTACCATGAGGACTTTGTTCCCACGCGAGCATGATATCTGAATGGTCTGGTGGGGGTGGTGGTTCTTCTGTTGGGAGTGGTGTGGGTGCCACAACCACAGTATGTACCACTGTTTCAACAACGCGTTCAATTTGTGGTGGACTCGCGTTGGGTTGGCAGCCTGTTATCAACAGGGTGGTGAGAAAAACCAGGCTGACGATAAAACTGATCTTAACTTTATTCATTTAATTTCCTCCTTTTATATTGTGTGGGTGATGAAACTGGGTAAAAATTACTCCCCGCTTGTTCAAGATATCACAAGAGGAAAAGAATTACATTGACGATCGTCAAATATATTAAAATTTGATTAGAAAATTTTAATTTTCATCAACTTCTTTTTATTGTGAAGACAATTGAAAACACAATTCCAGGGCATCTTATGGTAGCATTGATTAATAATCGAATCTCAAGGAGTTTGACTTGCCAAACATTGATGATTTAAAAAGACAATTACCTCCTGAAACCAGGGTCATTTTTGACAATTTGTGGGAGAAATTACCATCCTCTGAAAAGAAAACATTTATCGATCTGATTCAGGCATTTCCCTCAAAAACCAATATGTTGCAATTGCTCTTTAAATTGGGGGCAGACCATATGAAAATGACGTTTGGTCGCAAACACAAGATTGCGATTGTCGGGCCTGCCAATGTAGGAAAATCCACACTTTACAACCAACTCATTCATCAAAAGCAGGACCGTGCAGAAGTGGGACCATTACCCGGGACAACACGTGATCTTCAGGTGGCGGATGCTGGAATTTTCGCTGTTGTGGACACCCCAGGCGCAGATGCTATTGGAGAAGTGGGTGAACGGGAACGTCAGATTGCACTGGATGCTGCCGCACAGGCTGATTTTCTAATCATTGTTTTTGATGCCATCCAGGGCATCAAACAAACCGAATTAGATCTGTATTTACGCCTGGCCAACCTGAAAAAACCTTATATCGTCGTTTTAAATAAACAGGATCTGGTCAAACGGGATATCAAAACCTTAGTGGATCATAGCGCAAAAGCTTTGAATTTATCAACAGAGCATATCATGCCTGTCTCAGCCAGAAATGGAGAAAATATTCCAAATTTATTAAAAATGGTTGCATCAGTTGAACCGGAAATCATCGCAGCTTTAGGGCAGGCCTTACCTCAATATCGCTGGCAGCTAGCCTGGAGATCCATAGCCTCTGCAGCTTCGGTATCAGCAGCCATTGCATTAACACCATTACCGGTGGTTGACTTTTTGCCACTGGTTGTAACTCAATCGGTCATGGTATTAGGGATTGCCAGAATTTACAATTATAAAATCACTCTGGAAAGAGCCCGTGAACTGGTTATTTCCTTTGGTTTGGGTTTTTTGGGGCGATCAATATTCTATGAATTAAGCAAATTCGGAGGTTTGCCCGGTTGGCTACTTTCTGCGGCTGTTGCGGTTTCGATGACAGTTGTCATGGGGTATGCCGCTGTAACCTGGTTTGAACGTGGTGAACGATTATCCAATGAACATATTCAACAACTTTCCAAAAACCTGACCAAAGTTTTCGCTGAAAATTTAAAAGGAATTTTAAGCCGGAAACCGGGAAAACAGGGAATGAAGGAAGCGATTGAAAAGATGTTGGCAAATTCAAAATTGGGGCATGATCGCACTGTGCTTGAGCAACAATCTGAAGAAATTCTTTTACTGCCACCAGATCAGAACGAATCTCAAACATAAATTGACTGTTTGAGAATATAAAAGCAGCCATACGATGGAGATCAGGTGTGGCTGTTATTATTTTGTAGACTATAAATTATGGTTTGATATCTAAGCCACCAAACAGGACAGTGCCGGTGACGATTAAATCCGGATTTTCTTTTTCAGGTGGATTTTCTTTTCGTTTATCACTGGACCCACCGAATAAGGCGACGATGTTATTGCGAACATCCCAATCAGCCGGTACGTAGATATCAACTCCACCGAACATTACAGTTGATTGAACATAAGCTGGTGGTTGAGAAACACTGGCATTCCTTAAATCAAGTTTCGATGAACCAAATAACGCAGTTACCTCAGCATTTTTAAAATCACTCGAGGTGATCTTACGGTTTTGTTCACTAAAAGCAGAGAAAATATTGACCTGATTTTCTGAAGAAGCGGTGGTCTGGGTTGAACCACCCCGATGCAGAATGATGGAAATACCTATCAGGATTAGAATGGTTGGCCAGATCATTGACCCAAATGTTCCCCAACTGATAACGTTCAATGTGGCAAGTAGCAGAAATGTGCCAATTAACGCGATTAATACAGGTCCAGCCCAGGCACGAAACTGATTGACAAATAATTGATAAATTCCGAGGAGGATTAATAAAACCGGCAAGTATCTCCAGAATGAATAATCTTGAAGATACCCAAGATTTTGAGCCAGGAAAAGAACACCAACAACTACGATGGTCAATCCCCAAAAGATTTGATTGAAATTACTCTTACGCATATTTACTCCTATTTATTTTTCAGGTAAACAAGATGAATTTCACATCTTGGTATGGATGGATTTAACTTTCAACTTTTGATCGATTCTCGAATAATGGCTGTAACAGTAATTTGGCCCCAATAATGATTAATAAAATAGGAAAGAAGGGGAGATCAACACTGAAGAAATCAGAAATTCCAATCAGTAAAGCCGCTCCTCCCAGTATGAGTGTAAAACTACTCATTGGTATCTGGTTCATTTGGCGAACGATATTTAATCCAATCAGGATTAATCCTGCACCAATCAGCCAGGCACCTTCCGGAACCAGGCGATCCGGAATAAGCCAGATGCCGCCAATCACGATCAGGAATAAACCCCAACTCGTATTCTCCAATCGTTTGTTCAATAATTCTTTTTCAGTTAATGGTGGTTTCATTTCATTTGACATT
>DAOUGX010000586.1:0-3043 GCA_034428855.1 Anaerolineaceae bacterium
ACTATATGATTCAACAATATATATACCAGTTCGAAACTTGTAGTGAACTGGCGTCAAAATGATCGTTGCGTGCATCGCAGGAAAAATAAGAACCATGATGATATCCTCCTGAAAGATCAATCGGGAAATCCCTAATTATTTTGATGTAGAAAAAAAGATAATAATAAATCTTGTATATTTCGCTAATTTACTTCTTTCAAATTCTGAATCGTCAACCGTACCTTGCATTCCATTACGATGGACGATAATCTTACGCAAAAGTCAATTTACACATTTTTTTCTGAAATATTTTATTTATTCTTATTCTTACAACACCATCAATAACCTGAGATAGAATTAAATAATGATAATTGATTGCAAACATCATTTGGATTGATACAGGTTGTTTGAAAACAGAAAGGAAATTTTATGACTCATCAAAATCATAACCATCGTAAAATCCTTCAACAAATAGCCCGACAAGCTATGCTTGACCGTGGGCTGTTGCCTGATTTTTCAACATCTGTTTTCAATGAATTGAAAAAATTAGAGGCTTCCCAACACTCCTCGCATCCTGATGGAAAATTGCAGGATATGCGAGGGATGTTATGGGCTTCCATTGACAATGATGATTCCATGGATATTGACCAACTCACCGTTGCAGAGCAACTGTCCGATAATCAAGTCAGGATTTATGTTTCCATCGCCGACGTTGATGCTTTGGTGAAAAAGGATACTGCTATCGATGGTCACGCGCATCATAACACCACATCCGTATACACACCGGCCATCATTTTCGCTATGTTGCCAGAAGTTCTTTCCACAGATTTAACCTCCCTCGGTTTCAACGATGATCGACCATCCATAATCGTTGAAATGACGTTGTCCGTTGATGGATCTCTGGTGAATTCAGATGTATATTCTGGACTGGTCAAGAACAAAGCCAAACTGGCTTATAACAGTGTAGCTGCCTGGTTGGAAGGAAAGTCTGAGGTTCCAGACAAGGTATCCCAGGTTGCAGGATTACAGGAGAACCTTTTGCTTCAGGATCGTGTTGCACAACAAATCAAGGAATTCCGGCACCAACATGGGGCATTAAGTTTTGAGACACTGGAGTCAAAGCCAATCTTTAGCGGAGATCAAATCATAGCTTTGCAAGCGGAAAGTAAAAACCGGGCTAAAGATATCGTGGAAAATTTCATGATTGCTGCGAATGGTGTTACCGCTCGTTTTCTGACTACCAGGAACTATCCATCCATTCGCCGTGTGGTCAGTATCCCTCAGCGCTGGGACAGGATCATCTCCATTGCATCAGAGCACAACTACAGACTTCCCAACCAGCCAGATGCTAGAGCACTTGAAGATTTTTTGGTCAGTCAAAAAAAATCAGATCCGCTGCGATTTCCAGACTTATCCCTCTCGATCATCAAATTATTGGGGGCAGGTCAATACACTGCAACACCTCCTGACACCAACCAACCCGGTCATTTCAGCCTGGCCGTCAAAGACTATGGCCATTCCACAGCCCCAAACCGTCGCTTTACCGACTTGGTGACCCAACGCTTACTGAAAGCTGCCATCAATGATCATCCCCAACCCTATAAATTAATAGAGTTACAGGCCATAGCCGAGCATTGTACCCAGGCGGAGAATGCAGTTAACAAGGTTGAACGTCAGGTTGAAAAATCCGCAGCAGCTATGTTACTTGAAGACCGCATCGGTGAGAAATTCAATGCCATGATCACAGGTGCAGCCGAAAAAGGCACCTGGGTTCGCCTGCTCTCTTTCCCAATCGAAGGCAAATTAATTAGCGGTAGAAACCATTATGATGTCGGTGATCGTTTACAGGTGCGTCTTGATTCGGTCAACATTGAAAAAGGATACATTGATTTTTCTGCTATCCATTAAAATTTCATTTCCTCATCAAAAAACCAGATAATTACCTTGAATTCTTGATATATCACAATAAATAAAAAATCCTTTTCCTGCCTTAATTCCATATAAAAAGTCAGATGATATCTTTTAACCCTGATCTACGTTCTTGGTAAACACCAATTGATAACCTGCTTTTCCAAGGAAGACAGGAATATTCCTGACAAAATTTAAATTTTTATTTCGTTCAACCTCGGATAAGTCTGTCCATGGTAGTAAAGCTGGACTGGTTTTTTTCTTCGGATCTTTTTCTCCGGTCTGATAATGCCAACCCTCTACAAGACGATCCGCTACCCATAATTCATGCTCATATTGGGCCATCTTTTCAATCAAATCGCTATTCAATGATTGTGATGGCGCATCCCAATCCTCAAGAACCTTAATTGAAAAGCCAAAGATGGATACCAATTTAATAAGATGATCCACCTGCTGATAATTTCGATTCTTCAGTTCATCTGATAATTGATTCCAGGATTGCATAGCCCAATCTTCAAGATTCGTTATACTCTGCTGACGTTGTAGGGATAAGTATTCATGATGAAATGCTTTTGCCAATATATCTCGGGGTTGATGGTACAGAATTTCAGTTTTACAAATCTCATCTAAAACTAAAAATGGTTCCAACCTGATTGCCGCATGGTCTTGCTTTTTTAAGGTATGGACTAATGTTTCCAATCCACCTGGTTGTGCCAATCGAAGAATAATTGGTGTTGTATGTAGTATATGCCTTTGTATTGCCAATCCAGTTTTTAATGCCTGGGAATCATTATCCAGACAAATATAAACAATATCCGGTCTAATTTTTGCAAAAACTTTTCCCGATTCAAAACTGGATGATTCGATTTCCATTGTGAAGATATCAAATTCAACAGCCTCTGCCATTTGTGGATGCCGGCCAAGAAGAATGTCAAAATTTTCCTGTGCGTTCCGGTCAACTATCGTCACACACAACTTTTTTTCATGGTCATCCCGAAAGTTCCACCAGGTTCTTGCCATCTGAACCAATAATTCCTGACCAAAGCGTCCCAAACCAATAAGTAGTATCCTGGCAGACTGATCAACCACTTCCTGCCAGGCGGGATAAACCTGAAGCATACGACGTGCACCAAGCTCGTAAACATTGAACAACTTA
>DAOUGX010000587.1:0-7952 GCA_034428855.1 Anaerolineaceae bacterium
AGCCCCACCTTCATAAATGTTTCTGGTTTTGTCCCATATGCATGCATATAGGCAGTTGCCATGGAAGCGTAAAATCCTGGGAATGTGAATCCTGCTGAGACTTCAAGCGGAATATCTGCTGCTGTAGCCAACGTATCTGTCACCTCGCCAATGGGTAAATCGGTCATTTTCTCTATGCCACCAACCAGCACAATATCATAAAGACCTGAAGCAATAGCAATTGCCCCTTCCCGAAAGGCAACACTAGAACTCGCACAGGCACCTTCCAGCCGAACAGCAGGAATTGGTGAAAGTCCAATCCAATTTGCGATAATGGGTGCTAAATGAGATTGTCCCTCAAAAAGATCACTACTGTAGTTGCCCAGATAAAAAGCTTCAATATCCTGAGGAGCAATTCCATTATCCACGCTTGATAATAGATCCTTATATGCGTCCACAAATATATCTCGGGAAGTATAACCAGGAAAACAACCAAAATTACTCATTCCTGCACCAACAATTGCTACACCACGGCCTAATTTTCTATTTTTCATACATTCACCCTTATTCACTAATTCGATGTCAACAAAAATTTGTGGAATATTTTGTTAAAATCTTCAAGCTTTTCAATATGAGGACTATGCGCAGTGTTTTCGATGACAGCTTCTTGATACTTTCCACCATTTTTTTGATATTTATTCAACACTGCTCTCGTTTGGGATACCATCGGTTGAGGTGGGAATATATCTTCTCCAGGATAACCAGGCACAAAACCCAGTTTTCCTAAGGTCGGAATATCAAATATGGACATATCACTGACGATTTGATCTTTATCACCTCTAATCCAAAGGATGGATGGCTTCGGTTGAACGGCAATCAGATCCGGCACATCGTTGATCATATACTTTCCTGATCCACCATTTAAAGGACCCCATATCCCGGGTCCAACAAATGGCCAATTGGTGGAAGGAACTGAATCACCAGGATATTTATCATTCCCAATTTTTTCCTGCATGCTGGCAGTTAAAAGATCTTCTTCATTGTCAGCTCGAAAAGGAGGAGCATAATAAAATGTATTGATGATGTTCATTGGTGAATTAGGATCGTCAGCACTACGGTCACCCTCATGAATCCGACGAATAAAATCTGGATTTACCAATCCACCACCGCAACCCGCGAAATCATCATAGACTGGTAAACCATCCTCACCCTTTGTTCCCCCAAAACCAAATGGTGAAACCGGTGCAACGAAAGTAATTGATTTAACACTTTTTGGTTGATCTATCAAAATGCGATAAATTGGAGCAGCACCAAGGGACCAACCAACGAAATGGGCTTTCTTAATCTCCAGAACATCCATCAACGCCAGGATATCTTCACTCCAATCCCTGAGTCCTCTAGTTGCATCTGTAAGTTTATCCTCCGTCCAGCCATATCCTCTCAGATCAGGAGCAATTCCTCGAAATCCGATTGGCAAGGAGAGCATCAGATCCTGCCAATATAAAGCTGCTGAAAAATTTCCATGCAAAAAAATTACAGGTTCATCTTCTTGTTTCCCGGAAAATAATACGTGCATCTCCAGTCGATTGGTCTTAATCATTTTTGATTGAATACCATCTTTATGTCTAGGAATATTCATTTCGTATCTCCTTTTTTCACAGATTAGGAACGATTCCCAATTTTCTTACCTCTGCTGAAATCGATTCACGCATGGTTGGATGAGCAATGTTGATTAAAGCATTTGCCCTTTCAAACAGATTTCTTCCCCTTAATTCAGCAATCCCAAATTCGGTAACAATTGTGTCCACACATTGGCTTGGAACTGTGACTTCAGCACCAGGACTTAGAGTTGGAACAATTGTTGAAACCTCGCCATCTTTCGCAGTCGAACGCAAAGCAATAATTCCTCGACCACCTGCAGATAATTGGGCTCCTCGATGCGTATCCAATTGGCCACCCGTTCCACTGAAGTGTTTATATCCAATTGATTGTGAACAAACCTGTCCAAAAATATCGACCTGCAATGCAGTGTTCACGCTGATCATTTTATAATTTTGACCAATGACATAGGGGTTATTGGTAATTTTTCCTTGAAGAAATTCAACCCCAATGTTGTTATTGATAAAGTTGTATAATTTTTTCGTTCCAAGTGCAAAAGCACCAACCATTTTTCCTTTATTGATGGTCTTTCTTCGGTTGGTCACCGCTCCAGCTTCATATAAGTCAACCATGCCGTCATTAAACATTTCAGTATGAATACCTAAATCTTTGTGATTCTTCAGAAATTGAGTTATTGCATTGGGAATTCCACCAATCCCCAACTGCAGGGTGGCTCCATCTTCAATCAACTCTGCTATATATTCACCAATTCGTTGTTCTGTTTCAGTCGGTAGTGCAGCAGGGAGTTCATATAGAGGAATGTGATTTTCTACAATAAAATCCACTTCTGAAATGTGAATTTGAGTATCTCCTAATGTCCAGGGTAGATTTTCATTGACTTCCAGAACTACCAGATCCGCAGCTTGAATTAATTCTTTTTCCACCACCAGACTTAAAGAAAGAGACATATAACCCCGATTATCTGGTGGCGTGGCAGTTCCCCAGAAAACATTCAGTTTTCCCCCGGTTGCATGTAATTTGTCTGAAGCTGCCCTATGTAAATTGTTAGGAATGTAACTCATTCTTCCTTGTGAGTGCACTTTGCGATCATACGCTCCATAAAACCAATTTTCTACAAAGAAATGGTTTTCCATCTCCGGGTTTACTGAATATTCATAGGATCGCATTGGTAAACATACCCACGTATGAACATCTTCAAGGCGATCTTTGTGATTAGCCAACTCAGTTAATAATCCACTGGGTTCACTCGCAGCAATTGCTAAGCCAATTCGATCGCCAGATTTAATTTTGGAAACAGCTTCACGAATGGAGATTCTTTTGTCCTGAAAATCATATTTTTGCGTCATAAAAACCTCTACGGCATGATAAATGCTGCAGCAGCCTGGTTATATCCAACTCCAGAACCCACAAAAGTTACCAAATCACCCGATTTGACCTTCCCTAATTTTCTGGCGTCATCAAATGCCATAGGCAAACAAGCTGATCCTGTATATCCCCATTTATCCATAATCCAATGGGTTTTATCCATGGGCAGTCCCAATCTATCCATGACCAATTCGATGCTGCTATATCGAACCTGGGTAAAAATTGCCATATCAATATCATTGATATCAAAATTACTATTTTTAGCCAGTTCATGCATTCTTGCCGGCCAACCTTCATTATTTACTTCTGGAGGAAATGGTGTAATTAATTTCACCTTCGTTCTTCCAGCGGCTAGACTCTCGGCGGTCACAGGTTCATACGTTCCACCCGAATAAATACCCCAATGAGCATGGTAAGCTCCATCTGCAAAGAGTGAGGAACCCAGGTAACCAGGTTTTGAATCTACACCTAAAATCGCAGCTCCTGCACCGTCGCTATAGAAAAATGACATGACATCACTTTCCGAATCGGATAAGAGTCGCATCATATATGATCCAATTACCATAATATATTTCATTTGAGAATTCGTTGCTAACATGCCTGCAGCTTGAATCAACCCGGTCGGGAATGAAGCACATGCACAGCCTATATCAAAGGTTCCTGCATTTTTTGCACCTAATTTGTGCTGAACAACCACAGATGTTGCTGGTGTAATATAGTCAGGACTATCAGTACCAAGTAAAATCATATCCAGATCTTCTGGACTTAATCCTGCTTCATTTAATGCATCCTGGGCTGCTGCCACAGCTAAATCAGAAGTAACCCAACCTTTCGGTGCGTGTCTACGTAATTTGATGTTACTGGATGCTTCAAATTTATCAACTACATCACTTAATTTTGGGTTGATTTTGTTCAATTGATCTTTGAACATTGCATTTGTGTGTTCAAACTCTGGAACAAACCTGCCGGTTGCGATAATGGTTGCTGATCGAGTCATTATTTCCTCCAAATTTTCGAATTATTTATGTTCCCAGAACAATTCCGCCATCAACACTGATGGTAGCCCCATGAACAAAACTGGACTCTTCGGAAGCCAACCATAAAAATACATTAGCAATATCTTCGGGTTCACCCAGTCGACCGATCGGTGTATGTTCCTGCATATTTGCCAATACCTTTTCTGGCATCTTCTTTACCATCTCAGTCAGAATGAATCCTGGTGCAACTGCATTCACCCGAATTTTGTACCGCCCTAATTCTCTTGCCCATACTTTTGTCATACCAATCACACCAGCTTTGGTGGCGACATAATTTGTCTGACCAAAATTCCCATATAAACCAACTACTGAAGAAGCATTGATAATCACACCGCCCCCATTTTCTATCATCGATGGAACAACTGCCTGGGTGCAATTAAAAACTCCTTTTAAATTCACATCAATCACAAAATCCCATGCTTCCTGGGTCATCTGACCAACTACCTGGCCATCTTTATATTTCACCAGTAAAGAATCACGTGTTACACCGGCATTATTGACCAATACATCGATGCGTCCGTATTTATTCAACGTTGTTTCAATCCACTGCTGGACTGCTTCCCGATCCACAACATTAACGACATTAAAACTGGCTTCTGAGCCTAATAGAGGCAATAATTCATCACCAGCTTCCTGGCTTACATCACAGATTACTACCTTTGCTCCTTCTTGAGCAAACCTTAAGGCTGCGGCTTTTCCAATTCCAGCCGCACCACCAGTGATCAGACACACTTTATCCTTTAATCTCATTCCATTCCTCCTCAAAATTGTTTTCCAAATAAAAACCTGTCGTTCGAAATTGCGACAGCAGGCATATCATAACTTACCAGGAAATAAAAAAGAATTGTCATCAAAAATCAGAGACAACTCTAAAATACCACGAACTGATTACAATCCAGTTACAAAATGGTTGCAACCTTACAAAATTATTGTGATTACTTTCTTAATCTCTTAAAAAGGTTTTCTGTCTTTTCGGAAGGATTTACACCTAATTCTTCAATCAAGTTTTTTTTCATTCTTTGATACACCAGTAATAATTGGGCTTGATTCTCTTTTCCAGCATATGAAATCATTAAATTCCTGTATGCAGGTTCCCACGAAGATTCAATTTTTAATAATTCCTCATTTATCCGGATGGCCTGATCATAATCACTTTTCTCTATCAAAAACTCGGATAATCCTTCAATTACGCCAATGAAATTCTGTTTCAATTCTTCTCGTTTCAATGTAGCCCATTCATCATATAAATTTTCAGGAAAGAATTCACCCTTATACAATGAAATAGCCTCATTCAATGAATCAAAATCTTTTTGTTGAGAAAGAATCTCAAACAATTCAACATCCCACCAGATTTTTGATTGAGGATTAATTCCATAAAGATTTTCATTACGAATAATGAAAAAAGGATTTACCCCTTTTGGCCGGTTGGGTTCCAGTGCTTTATTTAATGCATTCAATGCAACTTTGAAGTCTCTGATGGCTGCATCTATGGGCAGATCAGGCCATAATTGATCGATTATTTGATCTCGATGTAACCATTCATCTTTGTGAATAAGTAATAACTGGAATAATTTCCTGGCTTTTTCTCTCTGCCATTCGGTAGATTTGACCCTGTTATCACCACGCCAAACTTCAAAAACACCGAATGAATGCACAAAAATGCTATATCCTGGATGATAATCAATCATCTCCAAATTCATTTTAGCCAGTAATGATTCTATAAATTCACTTTCAATGCCTTTTTTATATGCACTGATCAATATGGGAATTAGCATTTGTTCATCTTTAATTCCTATATAAGTCGGTCGGGTCAATAAGTAATAATAATTTCCAGCTTTAATAAGAGGAACTAGTTCATAAAAGAGGTTTAAGGCAATATCCATCTCACCTTCGTACCAGTGCACCAGCATTTCCCACATTTTTGTTGCAGCAAACCCAAATGCATCGGAGACCTGTCTGAAGCCTTCATATGTGACGGAGAAAATATCCTTTGCTTCTTTAAACTGCCCTGAATAAAAATGGCTGGATCCCCATGACAACAAAGTCAGATTGTAAAGCCATTTATCACCAGCTTGTTCGGAAATTTCTAAAGCTTCCTTTGCATATTTTGTTGCTTCATGAATATTTCCCTGGAACCCATAAGACCGGCTTAAAGCCCAGAGAGGCTCTACCTGCACCCTCGTAACTTTAAAAATTTTTACTTTAGTTATGGCTAATTGATAACACTCAATAGCTTTGAGAAGTAAACTTTGTTGGTGATAAACAATTCCTTGAATTTCATAAGCATGACCTAAACGAATGAGACCAACCGCCTCAACAAAAGATGAATTTAGCTGTTGCCCGATTTGAATTCCTACGTTTGCGTTTTCTTTGGCTGCTTCCCAATCTCCCTGAAAAATACATATAAGAGACAATAACAAAGAAGTTTCTCGATGAAACCGTTGAGGGCGAGCATTCGCAAATTCTTTTTCCATGTTGATTTGTTCTTCCAGGAGAGATCGACCTTCATCCAAATGACCGGTCCGCAATAAAGACCGTGCTTCCAAATAAGATACTTCTGGATCATCTTCATCGCGTAATAATCTTGCTTCATGGTGAAGTGCTTGCGCCTGGTCAGGGTGACCAAGATTTAATTTATTTTCAGCGAGTTGATCCAATAATGCAGCAGTCTCTTGTTTGAATTCCTGTGGCTCTAATATCTTCAATGCTTCTTCTAACAACGATTCAGCTTTCAATGGTCGAATGGTATCCAGGTAAATTTGAGATTGTCCTCGCAAAGCTTTGCTAACACCAATTTTTTCATTTTTAAGTGAATAAATTTTGTGGGCATTTTGAAAATTGATTAATGCACCTTCAAAATCAGATTTTAGACGTTTGACTTCTCCAAGAATATATTGCAAGTCTGCAGTCTCTTCCACCATTTGATCCGGTAATTTGCCAAGCCATGTCAGAATTGTATCCAAACGCCCAAAATTTATCAGACTGGTTGATATCCTGATAATATATAAATGCGCTTCATAATATAGTTCAGCTTCCAGTAAATGATAAATAGCAGATTCAATCCTATCTTTTTCTATAAAATATTCTGCACATAATTTGTTTAATTCAAAGAAGGTTGATGTTTTTTTCTTGAGCTGTGTCTTTAAAAAATCATGGAAAAGATTCTGGAATTGATAGGTTTTCTTACCCAAACTGGTTAAAAACAACCCCCGATCCTGTAAGGATTTAATATAATCTTCACTGTGATTATTTCCCATTAATAAATTGCATATTTCAAGTTCTAATATGTTTAAGACCGAAGTTGTAAGCAGAAATTTTTGAATATCAGCAGGCAACTGTAATAAAACCTCGCTAGCTAAGTATTCAAACAAAGCTTCCAGTGTTATAGGGCGCTGAGTAAAAACTTGCTCCAGAGTGATATTTCCTCTATGTAGGCTTTGCCAAATTATTTGAAGAGCAATAGCCCAACCTTCGGTTTCTTTGAGAATTAAGTCTGCTTGTTCGTCTGATAAACCATAATTGAATTTTTCTTGAAATAAAGAAATTATTTCCCCCTTTGTAAAAGCCAATTCTGAACGGTTTATTATCTTCAGTTGTCCTTTAACTCGCCAACGAGTTAGAGATTTAAAATTGGGTAATTGGCGCGTTGAAAGTATCAAATGGAACATCGTTGGGCTATTGTCTACCAGTGAAGTGACAATCTGTTCAATTTCAGGTTGATTGAGTACATGATGAAAATCATCTAAAATTAAATATGTATCCACAAAAAGATTTTGTGATAATTCATTAATAAAGATCGTCAATAACTCTGAAAAACTATATCGATTTTCGCTCTCCATTAATTTCAAAACCTGTTCACCAATTTTTCTATCCCCATTCGCAAACGAAGAAAACAATTTTGCCAGAAACAAAAATGGATCTCGGTCAGATTCTTGAATGCTGTACCAATAA
>DAOUGX010000588.1:0-1711 GCA_034428855.1 Anaerolineaceae bacterium
GATCGTATGATCATTTACATCAATGGTGTTCTGATCAACGAGGTCAAAGATGCGACCTTCCCAGAGGGTAGCTTCGGTTTGTTTATTGGTGCTCGTGAAACCACCAACTTCTCAATTTCAGTCGATGAAATGAGTTATTGGAAGAATCCCACTCCATAAATTTGCACTCGTTATATATGACAGGCGGTCATGAAGATCGCCTGTTTTTTTATTCAATAGCTTTGACTACCTCAACACCATTCAAGGCCATATGATAAAGGAAGAAAGTATGCATTAAATCTCCGGGATGAGCAAAAGCACCAATTTGTTTTGCAGTTTCGACACTCATGTCATAGGTTTGAACACAATTCTCCGGAAGTATGATGCTCCTTTTCATCTGGCGTTCATTGGCATCCAGTCGTAAAAACATGGCTAATTGATACGTGCATAAATCGCTACAATCCCCCACAACGATATAATTTTCCACCTCGGGATGATGGATGACCCATTTTTGAAAATCATTGTTTAATCCGCTGGCAATCGAGTTTTTTTCCAGTACCAGCATCTTATCAAAAAAGGATAGCCCTCGGATTTCATCCACCGTTTCTGCTTCTTCGGTACCTCGAATACAATGAGGTGGCCATGAACCAAATTCTTCCGCTTTTGGATCATGAGAATCCTGGCAGAGAATGATTTGATGTACTCCCGCGAACCAGGCCTTCTTCATCAATTCAACGATAGGTGTAACGATACCTGCAACTCTTGGACTGGCTAAAGGACCAATAGAACAGAATCCTTTGATGATATCCACACACACGATAGCAGTTTTTTCCGGATGCAGGGACAATTCATCCAGATTTCTGACAGGAATTTTTTGTATCCATTCATCCAGATGTTCCAAAAAAGAAACGGTATCTTTTTGATTTGCTACCAATCTCATAACAACCTCCATATTCAATTAAACCGGTAGTGAATTCGGGTGTCAAACAAAAAAATCAAATTACGGTAAAGACCAGACTGTTAATTGTTCTTCATTCCAACCAAATAATACACGTCCATTTTTGGAGAATTCAATTTTTTCGAGTCCAGTCGCATCCAGGGAAACCCGTTGTGCACCAAACTTAACATCCCAAATTCTTAATACACCGTTTTGATCCAATACCGCAATAATCTCTGCATTGGGTGAAATACTGATCGATTGCACGGCACTTGAAAATTTATCCAGCACAACCAATTCCTTCATGGTTTCAAAGTCATATAATTGGACAATGGTCTGCCCATCGGCTATCTTTTCGACCGCAATCCAGTTACCAACCGGTGATAAATCAAAAACTGGCGCACGACATTCATTTTCAGCACACACAGCCGGAAATTCAGTCACTGCATTATCCTGAGCTACATTCCAAACGGTCAACTTGACTTCATTTTCTTCTGCAGAAGACTCAATTCCAATGACCTTCCAATCATCTGATAAGCCAAAAAGTGGTGCTGAAAGGTCTGGTTTATCTTCCACTCCACCAAACCCATTATAAATTTCTCCCGTGTCCATGCGTCTCAATGCTACTCCACCAGTATCTGCTTCCAACATCACCAAACGATCATCAGCAAATTGAATACTCGCTTGCTTGCCTAGGTCAAATTGATACAGTGGTGTTGCATCCAATGTATCCACACCGACCAATCGTCCACTCATAGCTGCTGACAAAATCCATCCATTTTCATTAAATTTGAC
>DAOUGX010000589.1:0-2144 GCA_034428855.1 Anaerolineaceae bacterium
GGATATTGCCCGAGAGCCAGATAAATGGTTAATAATCGATCAGTTGAGTTGGAATTAGTCGCCATATCTGAATAACCCTGAAATCTGATCGAATGGTCTGCTGAATGGTTTAATTATCACAATGACCAACCGGGCAAGGGGAGTATGATCCTTTACCCTAAATGCATTGGCATAATCACATGCGTGAATTCATCTTCTCCAATGGGTTTAATGGTAGCCGGGGTGTTATTGGCATTGGTTTCCAGTGCTACACTGGGGGTTCTGACCACATCCAGAACCTCGCGTAAGTAGCGCACATTGAAGGCGATCAGGAGACCATCCCCATCGATATTGGCATCCAGCTGCACTTCTGAATTACCGGTTTCTTCCGATTGCGCAGAAATTTCAACGATTCCTGGGCCTTCCATTTTGGGTTGAATATGTAAACGCACAATATTATTCCCATCCCGGGCGATAATTTCAGCCTGGCGACAGGCTTTCTGAAAACCAGGCGTGGAGACCACGGTATGAGTCTTATAGCTGCGTGGAATGATGACTTTATAATCCGGGAAGTTACCTTCAATTAATTGTGAGACCAGTTCGGCGTCTTTTAGGTTGAAGACAACCTGACCTCGCCCGGAAGGAATACTCATGCTGACGGTTGCATCACCGTTGGTGGCGATGCGGGCCAGTTCATTCATGGCACGGGCGGGGATGATGACCGAAACGGATTTCCCGGTTGGATTTGTTACCGTCGAGGAACGCACTGAAATGCGAAAACCATCGGTGGCAGCCATGGTGATATTACTACCTTCGATCTGAGTTAATACACCCTGTAAAACTGGACGCGCCTCATCCGATGATGCTGCAAAAGCCACCTGTTGAATCATTTCCTTCAGGTCGGCTACGTTTAATTCAATTCCGCCAGACTTCTCTGGTAATGGCAGGGGAGGATACTCCTGAGCATCGATTCCTTTAATATCGGTGCTGTTGGTTCCACAACGAACATTCAAGGTCTGGGTGCGTTCATTTAATTGCAGATCCACACGATCATTTGGCAGGGTGCTCACCAGGTCGGAAATGGTTCGTGCTGGAACGGTGATGGAACCTTCCTCTTCAATATTTGATTTAATCCAGCAGGAGATACCCAATTCCAGGTTGGTTGCAGAAATGCGTATGCGACCCTCATCGGTTGCGATTAAAACATTCGCCAGAACAGGCAGTGTGCTGCGGGGTGAAACAGCGCGAGAAACCATGCTCAAGCCATGTGCCAAATCTTGTTGTGAAACTGAAGCTTTCATGTGCCATCCTTTATTATTACTGTGATTATTCCCAAAATGGTGTGGCGAAAATTATTATTAAAATCGTTCTGAATTTAAAAAGTATACAATGAGAAGATAAAAAATTCCAGTGATATCAAGCTTAGATTGTTCATTCAATTATTCATTAACTTGGTTGAAATTTATTGTTGTTTTTATAAAATAAATAATAATTATGATTCGACAACATAAATAATAGATGCTTTCTATTCTATACAAGTAAAGAATAAATCAGCAATAAGTGGTTTTGTAAGGCAAATTCATTCGGCACATTGGATCATTATTTCAAAGGAAGAGTAACTTATAGGATCGATTTCTTGAGGAAAAGGAATTGAATTTAGGTAAAAATTATAAAAATTTATTTAACTAATCTCTACCACCGCCACTCCCACCTCTCCAACCAAACCAAACTCCGTCACTGCCAATCCATCCCATGATTAACTTAAGTAGATTCACAACCTCTACTTTATACGTCAACTCAAAATTCTCGCGTGAAATTATTTGCGTATACAAAAAACCTTTATTTAGGTATGATTTATCATATAAATTAAAAAAAGAATCCAAAATCAATCGCTACACTGAAAAAGCGAGGTTTAATATGTCGCCGACAAAAATTCTCATTATTGACGATGAACCTTCGATCCATACCGTTATCAGTGCTTATTTAAAAGCAGAAGGGTTTGATTTTAAATCAGCCATGGATGGTTCCTCTGGCCTGTCCATTGCTCTTTCCTATCAACCGGATATCATCATTCTGGATGTTATGCTTCCTGGCATGGATGGCATTGAGCTGCTCGCTCATTTGAGACAGGAATCAGATGTGTATGTGATTATGCTAACCGCACG
>DAOUGX010000590.1:0-6267 GCA_034428855.1 Anaerolineaceae bacterium
TAAAAGCCCATACCTCCAGAATTTAAACTTACCTTCCGGAAGAGATTGATTCAAGTTTGATTGTTGATTTGATTCCATTTTTCCTCAAAGAATACCATTCGGTAAATTATTAACAACTCAGAATAACGCCTTGAATTATCTTATCATGGATTAATTGAATGTTCTTTTATATATACTCCAAAATTCTGGATCAAACATATAGACAATTCTCTGCGATTTACTATACTTAAAATTATGAACTTTGGGAAACCACCTTATTATTCTGAAAAGAATCCTTTTCCTCCAATTGTTTTGGAAAGGTTTTTACCTCCATATCCAAATGGATCACTCACCGAGATGCTTAAATTTAATGGAATTCATAATGGTTGGGTACTCGATCCTATCGGAAATCAACCGATCAGTGCAATAGAATTAGCCCAATCTGGGTATAAAGTGTTTGTCGCATGCAATAATCCGGTTTTAGGCAAATTATTACAGGTAATGTGCGCAGCCCACCCCTTTAGCCTGTATCAATCAGCAATCGCGGAATTTGGTGCTTTGAGGCGAGGAGAAGATCGGCTTGAGATTCAGATTAAGAATTTGTACATTTCTCATTGCCCGGAATGTGATTCTAATGAAACAGAAGTTCGTTACCTTTGGAAGAAAAATCAAACAAATCCCTTTGGCAAAGAGATAAATTGCTCAAATTGTGGTTTTACTAACATCACCAAAATTCCTGAAGAGGAGTTAATAAATCTCTCAAAAATCGGAAATGTCAAATTACATCGTACCCGGGTTCTTCAAAGGGTCATTCCTGGGAGTGTTGATATTCCAATCGCAGTAATGGATGTTGTTGATTCTTATTCACCCAGGTCATTGGCTGTAATATCATCTCTCATAAATAAATTGGATAGTTTCAACGTATCACAAGTAAAAAGGGATATTATTGATGCGTTGTTAATCAATGTATTTGACTTTGGAAATATGCTTCGGGGAATCTCATCAAGTAGAAGTCGACCCAAGCAAATAACAATTCCAGCTGAATTTTATGAATATAACCTCTGGAAGATTCTGGAGGAAGGAATTTATAAATTACGAGTTGTTGAAAAACCAATTTCATTTACTTTCTACCCGGATCTTCCACCAGATTCTGGAGGTATATGTTTCCTTCCAGCTAGAATAAATTCAATTAAAGAAATAAACAAATTGCCATCCTTTCAAGCGATCACCACTGTGCTACCAAGACCTAATCAAGCTTTATGGACATATAATGCGGTTTGGAGTGGTTGGCTTTGGGGGCAAGAGGAAGCAAAAAAATTAAAAGGAGCTTTGGAAAGACGCAGATATGACTGGATTTGGCATTCTCAAGCCATCCAGACCGTGTTTAACTTCAGTTCGAAATTTAATATCCCATTCCTGGCTATTGCTCCGGAATTATCAAATAGCTATATTTTGGCATATCTGTCTGCTGCTTCCTCCTCCGGGTTCCAATTATCTGCTGCTGCTTATCATGCAGAACAGAAATCTGGTCAATTCTATTGGGTTCCAGTCAGTTCTACACCGATTATTGAAGAACCACTCCTGGAATCCGACATTATTAAAAAATATTTGGAGCAAAAGTGTGAATCCGCTGATTATCAGGAATTGTTTTCAATTTATTTAATTTCAAAATTTAATTACCAGAGAATCGCGAACCAAAATCAAAATTTTGATAATACTTTATTTATTCAAACTCAAAAGATTTTTGAAAATAACCTGACAGATGATAGATTATTCTATCAAGTGGATGAGGATCAATTAGAAAATGCTGAGTTTTGGCTCAGACATCAACCTGATAAGTATTTTCCACACAGTGATCAAATAGAGGGATTATTTATTCGATTTGTTCAAAAGTATCCTTTGATCCAATTTGAAAATCTTATGTACCAAATAAATCAGAATTTGCCAGGACTATTACCTGTCTCACATGCATTCCTACAAAGATTGATCAGTTCATACTGTGAACCGTTGTCAGAAGGAAACAATGGTTTTAAATTAAAAATTCAGGAAGATTCTCAAGCCCGTAAAACCGATTTCCAACAAATTTCTAAGTTAGTCAATCGGATTGGAAAAGATTTAGGTTACTCAGTTTTGGATGAAAATCCTTGTAAATGGTTGTCTGATGGTGGTGTCCGTCAATATAAATTTTTCATTACAGCTTCCAGCATAATGTCACAATTTATTTCTAAATTTGAGAATGAAAATTTTGAATCTGTAATAATCTTGCCTGGAAGTAGAGCAGAATTATTAAGCTATAAATTAAAGAATGATCCAATCTATCATCAAAATTTCAAACGGATCCATTTTGTAAAGTATCGGCATTTACGGTTGATAGGTGAAAACCCAAGTTTGAACGTGGAAACTTGGGCTCAAATTCTTGATTCTGACCCTGCGGTATGGCAGGAAGTAAATCAACCTGTATTGTTCTGACGAATATCTAATCAGGGTGTGGGCGAAATGATTACCACCGTTGGTAATAACGACTGCTGGGTTGATGTAGCTGTTGCTGAAGGTGGTAATGAGGTATTGGTTGGTGTAGGGGTTTGGGTAACCGTAGGCGTTATGGTAGGTGTTGCTGTAATGGTTGAAGTAGGCGTTATTGTTGAAGTAGGGGTTGAAACTTGAACTCGAATGGTTATTTGTTTTTCAGCATAACGACCATCTTCCGATGATTCAATCCGAATTCTCAAGGTATACTCACCAGGCATAATCTCATTTTCAAATAAATCCCATGTGTAAATCAGGTCTACATCTGAAAAATTTCGATCGAACTCAGCCAATACTTCCCAGGAGGATGGGTTCGATCCTGAACCATACTCAAGAGTCATATTTTTATAATTATGGGACGCATCAACCAAAGCGTAAATATCTAATGGATTGGAAGTAATCACCTGTCCTTCTGAAAGTCCTGCAAAAATGATTTTCGCTTTGGGATCATCAGCTTTACACTCACGTTCAGGAATGAATAAAACAGGGCTCTCAAAACCTAAATTATTCGCCCAACTTTCTCCATCGGAAGTATCTTTTATCCATTTCGTTGCCCATTTTTCATTTACATTTAAAACAAATTCTTCTTCTGTAAATTCATTACAAGCCGGGGATGCTCTTAATCCTGTCCAGGTGTCAATGTTAATCTTCTGCCAAAAATCTTCGGTTTTCGGAGCAGGTAATTGATCATAAGCAAAAATTTCATTTCTCTGGCTTGGGCACCACTCTGATGGTTCTGCACCAGATAGGGAGCAAATGATCTTATCTACAATTCCTGCTGGTCGAACAAAACTGGCAGAGTTATTCCCAACCAGACGATTAACAGAAAATTGCATCGATTCTGCCCAAATTGGTGCTGCTCCTGTCAATCCACTTGTATCAACCATAGGAGAATAATCAGCATTTCCTACCCATATCCCAATGGCGACGTCCGGCGTATATCCGACAGTCCAATTATCCCTGAAATCATTCGTCGTTCCGGTTTTTACTGCAGCCTGAAAGGGTAAATTTAAAACTGAGTCTGAACCAAACATTGGGCTTCTGGCTTGATTATCTGAAAGTATGGAGCTGATCAAATATGAATGTTCCTCGCGAATCACTCGATTCGGTGTAGGTTGCTGGTATTCATAGACAACATTTCCGAGATGGTCAATTATCTTCGTGATTGCCACCGGTGGTATTTGATTTCCTGTATTAGCGATTGTAGCAAACGCATTCGTCATTTCTAATAAAGTTACTTCACCTCCCCCTAAAGACAATGACATCCCATAGTCATCTCGAGTAAGGGTGGAAATTCCGATCCTCTTGGCGAATTCAATGAATCCATCGGGATGAGAAGTCTGAGGGTTGTCATAAATTCCAACAAATTCCAAAGCCTTCACTGCTGGAATATTGTATGAATTTGCTAAAGCTGATCGCAGAGTTACAGGACCATGAAAACGATTATCATAATTTACAGGTTTATATGGTTCTCTCTGATCATCTGGATTCCCGGATGGTGAAAATTCGCTGGGAACATCCCAGAGTAAAGTTGCTGGAGTCCAGCCTTTTTCAAAAGCAGATAGATAAACCAAAGGTTTAATGGAGGAACCTGGTTGTCTGGGCGCTAAAGCCATATTTACCTGACCAGATATATTCTCATTGTAAAAATCTGCGGAACCGACCATTGCAAGAATTTCTCCTGTCGTCGGTCGAATGACAATTGCAGCCCCATTTGTCGCATTTTTTTCTGCCAAACTGGCTACCTGATCCTTGATAATTGTTTGAACCTGGTTTTGAATCACCGGATCCAATGTAGTATAGACAGTAAACCCAGATCGATAAATTGTCTGAGGATCAAATTGACTTTCCAATTGAGTGCGGATGTAATTTACCCAATGCGGAAAGATCATACTGTAATCATGGGGTTTAAATATGTAATTCTCAATTTCCTGTGCTGCATTGGCAATTTCATTAACACAAACTCGCTCCAGGTTTGTACTCACATAGATACAATTTTTTTCCTGAGAAAGTTCATACATCAAAATCAATACCTGTTTATGCCGGGTTAATGTTGCATCCCGATTTGTGTAAATATCATATACCGCAGGAGCCTGCGGTAATCCAGCCAAAAATGATGCTTGAGCGAGAGTTAGTTTATCCGCTGAGGTGTTGAAATATGTTTCCGAAGCTGCCTGGATACCATACGCTAAATTTCCATAATTATTTTCATTCAAAAAGATCTCAAGGATTTCTTCTTTTGAGTATTTTCGAGTAATTTCAGCTGCCAGAACAATTTCTCTGGTTTTCCTTTCATAGGTCCGCGTGTATCTTTCAGTGTCATCAAGCAGAAGCATACGAGCCAATTGCTGGGTGATCGTAGACGCACCTGATACGATATCACCCGCAGTATAGTTTTGCCAGAAAGCACGAGCCACCGCCACAGGATCAAATCCTGGGTGGTTGTAATATTCCTTGTCTTCGGTGGCAATTGTCGCTGCAATCAGATAAGGTGAAATGCGCTCCAACGGTACATATGTCCGTCTACCTGCATTGGGGTCAATGATTTCATAAATAATATTCCCATCGCGATCGAGAATTCGGGTTGTTTCAAATTTCGCAGCACGTTCTCTCAATTCTTCGACTGGAGGCAATTCTTGTGCAATTTTGTAATATTGAAAAACTGCAAATGACCCAACAGCGATCAATCCGATCACGAGAATAAACATTCCAATTAACATCATTCTGACAAAACATCCCCATGCCTGTCGGAAACCATTGGAGTCTGATGATTTTGGTGGTTTAGGTGTGTTTGATTTAGTCGTCTTGGTTGAATTTGTTCTCGTCACCTGGGTGGTGGCCGTATTTTGCGATAAATTATTTCGCTGTGTATTACGATAAGCTACAGGTGATACACGGGTTGCCTGGGTATCATTCACAGTTGTTCGATTAGGAAGGATTGGCTGAGTCGCTCCTGGAGGAGGTGGAACAAATTCCTTTTTCTGAGTTGGTGGATTATAAGATCGAATTGGTCTGGGTGGCGTAATTTCGATTTCTTCTTCCAATGGGGTAATGGGGTAATCAATTTGTAAAGGAGGTTTTCCTTGATGGGGATTTTGTTCCTTCGAATTGTGAACAAATGGAATGGTTTGAGAAGTGTCATCACCATGATTTTGTGATTGATTTTCAAAACCCACAGGCCCTTCCACTGAAACATTGGAAGAATTAATTTGTTCTTCATGCTTTTCGGGTTCTGAAGTTTGTTTGGCCGGATTTATCAAATTGTCAGTATTTTCAAAACTGGAAATCTCTTCTGAATACCACCCGGCTGTTGATTCTGGATCCCCTGTGGGATGATGCTCCATTTCCTCTTCATCAGATGAAGGAAGATCTCCCTTCCCTTTCTCCTCACTTGTTAATTCGACTTTTAATTTCTTTATTGGTGCTGTTTCATTTAAAGCAGAATCATCCATTTGAGACTCAGTCAATGGATCGGGCTGGTCAGAGGCTTCCTTGTTGTTATTAATATTTTTGTTTGAAAAATCATTTTCCATAATATTTACCTGATTTGACTTGATCGCCTTTAATTGGTAATTCTAGCATAATTCATTTGACCTTGATTGATACTCCCTTTACAATCAGGCTATGCAACTAAAGAATATAACACCAAAAGATCCTTTTAGCTTAATTCTTTCAAATCAACAGCATAATTTGAATAAAAAGGATATCAGTGACAATACCTGGGAAATACAATATGATGGTGGAGAATTAGGAGGAATATCT